>JBJTCW010000020.1:0-2628 GCA_046092065.1 Candidatus Nitrosotenuis sp.
CTTTATGACTCTCACTTAGTTTGGCTCTAGTTTCAGCCGAGAGTTTAGAGCCTTTTGAAACCATTAAACCATAATGGAAATTCTATGTTAAAAATTGGATCAGTTCTAAGTCTAGAATTTTTACAATTTATTCACGCATAAAAATTAGTAAAATACTGCATCTTGGCGCAAATGCCACTCCCAAAAATTCAAAATAAAGCAGGGCAATAATTAGTAGAGATTATGTTTGAGCCAAATGACAAGGATTTTTGGAGAGCCATCATTCTTTATGGAAGCAACCAGTCCACTTACAAGATGGGCTTGGGTAATTTATTGATAAAATACGCGGATGATAATTTAGAAAAAATTACACTAGATGAATTGGCAGAGGATTTTTTTGAACTATATCAAAATAGAATAAAAAACGGCAAGCCTCAAAGTAAAAGAACGACAACTGGTGATTTGCAAAAAGGCGTTACGTATGTTGAACAGGAAATAACGAGTGTTGAATCTAATGGCACAAACAAGCAAAAATCACTTGACAAAATCAGAAAGAGAGCTTTAGAAGAGATGGTCTTAAAGCGATTTAACACCTTATTTCAGAGGCAAATCCCGAAACCATTTTACACTGTTAGCAGTACTCATCTGATCTTATCTGATAACTTGCGCACTTTGTTTTCAGATAAACAAAACTCTATCATGTCAACTGAGGTTGATTCGAGATGGGATTTGCTAGAATTTGGCTTCTTTAATCTAAAAAATGAGGATTCTGTTGAAATTGAGGAAACCCTGGAATTTGTAATTCAAAAAAAGAAAAGATCACAAATTTCTCGGCTAAAACCTATTCTTAATGGCTATCAGATCGGAAAATGTTTTTACTGTCACGAGGATCTCTATGACCCAATTCATGTTGATCATCTCATTCCAAGGACTGCAATACACCATGATGAAATCTGGAATCTTGTCCTGTCTCACGAGCACTGCAATGAATACAAACTAGCTTCTCTTCCCCCAAAGCATTTTGTTCAGAAATTAATCAATAGAAACGAGTCTGTTCTAAAAAGTGACTTGCCGCTCAGAGAGGAACTGATCAAGGTACTGGGAATGACGCCGAAGGAGAGATCCGACAAAGTATGGAGTCAATATCTGATTGCAAAGGAAAAAGGACTAGCTGTATGGGGCGGAAGTGAGACATTTAACCCGGCAAAAGATGACTTGTTCAGAGGTTTGATTCAATTTTACAACAAGACCTATTGGAGTAGAAAATTTGATAAAATATCATAAAGCAATACGCGACAAGATACCTCAAATTATTAGTCAATCAGGCAATTCATGCAATATCAAAAAACTCTCTAATGCTAAATTTCTAGTAGAGCTGGAAAAAAAACTAGGCGAAGAGCTCGCAGAATATCAAAAAAGCAAAAATCCTGAAGAGCTAGCTGACATTATCGAAGTAATTATTGCAATTGCAAGACTAAGGGGTACAAGTCAGAAAAAACTGGAGCGAATCAGATTGAAAAAACTAAAGTCGAGGGGCGGTTTTGCAAAAAACCTGTTTCTAATTAGTACTAGTGATAATTCCAGATGAGTAATCTTATTTGTGCAATTCGTGAAAGACGCTTGGATAATTATGCGCGATTTTATTCAGCATTTTTACTACTCCCTTACGAAATTCCTCGTTTTTCTCGTCTTTTTCTTTCATAGATTTGGTTAATTCGGCAAATTTATCCTCTAAGAATTTCATTTTTTCATTTCTTTCCCTATCCGCTTCCAAGGCCCTCTTCAACTCTAATGGCTTGCTGCAAAACTCGCAAAAATCAACATCAGAATTATTTCTATGATTACAACTAGAACACATTTTGAACATCTGATCCTTTTGCTCTACCTTAGGCTCTATGCCCATGCCTCGAAGATAGGCTTTATTCGCGTCCTCATTTACCGCGTGGACGTAGACACTGGCCATCTTGGAATCCGGCGTCCAGCCATGCCTTTTTTTGAGCATTTCTTCATTGAAATTCAAGTCAGTAATTGCCCTGGTTATCTCGCTATGCCTGAATAATTTCAGATAAACGCGTTTTTGCAAATTGGCTTTAGTGGCTATTGACCTGATTATGCCTCTTGCAGATATGTAAGATAACTTTTCAGGAGTTTTGCCCCTAATGCTCAAAAATAACGGAGCTTCTGGATTATCCTTGAAAGGATGGACGTTTAGCCAATCGGTTAGATGTTTTACTGACCTGACTATTCTGATTTGTCTTTGTCCTGTTTTTCCATCGACTTTGATAATGGCCCCCAGGTCATCAACTAAAACGTGTTTTATGCTAAGAGATAGAATCTCGGCGGGTCTTGTTCCTGCTTCCAAATGAACATCGATAAACGCTCTGTCACGTTGGTTTTTGCACGCATGAATTAACCTTGTTCTATCTTGTTCTGTCAGTAAATCCTCTCTGGCAATGTTATTTCGGACTTTTTTCAACTTTATCCATCTGATGGATTCCGGGTCAGGCAAATCATTGTCTACCTTTAGCCTCTGTCCCGTGTTTATCCACCTGACAAATAACTTGAGGATCTTTTTGAAGTCAAAAGTTGTGTTAGTTTCCTGTCCAGTTCTAGAATAATACTGCATTATTTGAGAAACCAGCTTTACTG
>JBJTCW010000021.1:0-9351 GCA_046092065.1 Candidatus Nitrosotenuis sp.
GAGAAAACATGAACAAGGCAATTCTTGCTGGCGTGGCCATCTTTGCGTTATTGGGCGTTATCTTATCTGCCCCAATGTTACAATACGCAGATGCCGCAGACAGCAAAACCGTCAAAAAAGACACAAAAGTTACCAAGACAAAAGGAGCCAAGTCAACTGGCAAAACAACTTCTGCAGCTACAGTAGACATTGCAAAAGGATCTGGCAATGACGAAAGCTGTGAAAAAGGAAACAAGTGCTTTGCACCATTTGAGACCAAGGTCACAAAAGGCGGAACAGTAACTTGGACAAACAAGGACTCTGCAAAACATACAATCGTAAGCGGCAACATCAAGACTGGTCCTGATGGCAAGTTTACTTCAGATCTTATTGACGTAGACGGCAAATTCTCACAGAAATTTGACCAAGCTGGAACATACGAGTATTTTGACACCATTCATCCATGGATGAAAGGCAAAGTAATCGTCAGCTAAAATCTCTTTTATTTTTAATCTATGTAATTTCCTTCCAAGTCTGTTTTTAGCTCAATCTGCATTACAGATCCTGAAATGAAAGACTCGTTTCTAATCGTTCTAACGCGTGCCACATCTATGTGATACGGCCACATCTCTATTACTATCTCTCCAACTTGGACATTTTCTGGGGCGTCAGTCAGCTTGATGTCTTCTCTTTTGACTCCATAGTCTTGCAGTTTTTTCAGACAATGTGTGACTAGTGGTTCAGGATTGTTGTGGTTTATTGCCCAAACTGTTCCAGAATATTGTATCTTTTCCAATTTAATTCCTGGCTTACTGCTTTTTGCCTGTCAAAACCTTGAGCGTCATTGTGCTCATGACACGAGACAGTCTTCTAATTTTGTTTGATACTGTCTTGTCAAAGTCTTCTTGTGATTTTGCATGAATCTCTATGATGATGTCGTATGCCCCAAATGTCAGATATGCTTGGTGCACTTCGGGAATCTGCTTTATCTCATCTAGTAGATATTCTTCTGCGCCAAGATCGCAATTGAGTAAAACAAAACCTACTTCCATTGTATAACACTAAATGCCGAGTTTAAAAAAGATTACCAGCGTCTTCTTTGTGCTGGTCTTTTTGCGCCGCCCTGTCTTCTAAATCCGCCCTCGGATCTAGGTTCGCGTCGCTCCTCACGTCTATGTGAGTCCCTTCCAGAATCTCGTCTATCATAATCGCGTCGTCCTCCTCCGCCTCTAAATCCAGAATCACGTCTCTCCTCTCTTCCAGAATCATGTCTCTCTTCTCGTTTAAATCCAGAATCTTTTCTTTCATCTCTTCCAGAATCGCGTCTATCATAATCACGTCCTCCGCCACCTCTACCAAAGCTACGTCCTCCTCCGCCTCTAAATCCAGAATCTTTTCTTTCATCTCTTCCAGAATCACGTCTATCATAATCACGTCCTCCGCCACCTCTACCAAAGCTACGTCCTCCACCTCTGCCAAATCCTCCGCCACCTCTACCAAAGCTACGTCCTCCACCTCTGCCAAATCCTCCGCCGCCTCTGAAGCCTCCACCTCCGCGACCAAATGTTCTACGTGATCCGACTTGGCGCTTTAGTGGGTCTGGAATATCAACAATGACTCCCATCTTTTCGTTTAGGTCAGTCATTGGTGCTTTGACTTGCTGCTTTATGATATTGAAATCGCCAACTGAAGAATATGATACCAATGTGATTGCTCGTCCCTTTGCACCTGCTCTTGCGGTTCTTCCTATTCTGTGGAAGTACACCATTTCCTGGTTTGGAACATCATAGTTTACAACCAGTGCTACTTCTGGAACATCGATTCCTCTTGCTGCAACGTCTGTTGCAACTAGAATATCTGCCTGTCCTCGTCTGAACTGTGACATGGATATTTCACGTCTGTGCTGGGACATGTCGCCTTCTATGGCAACTGCGTTGAATCCTGATTGTCTTAGTGCACGTGCAACATCTCTGGTTCTGTTTTTGGTTGAGCAAAACACAACTGTCTGAGATTTTTTGTTTTCCTTGATAAATTGCAAAAGATATTCCATTTTCTCTCTGTCTTTGATGATCAAAAATGACTGGTCGATTCCTTCACCGGACAAGTCATCTGCTGATAAGAGGAATTGCTTTGGATTGTTCAGGTATTCATCGGCTAGTCTGAGAATTTCTGGAGGCATTGTTGCTGAGAACAGTGACATTACCTTGTTGACTGGGGTCATTTCCAGGATAAATCTGATATCGTCAATGAATCCCATGTCAAGCATTGTGTCTGCTTCGTCTAGCACAACATACTTGATATCATCAAATTCAATAGAGCCTTGTTTTAGGTGGTCAATTAGTCTACCCGGCGTGGCTACAACTATCTCGACTCCGTGTTTGAGTGCTTGGAGTTGTACTCCCATTCCCTGTCCGCCGTATATTGAAACTACGCGAATGCCTGTGTGTTTTGCGAATTTTTTAATCTCTTCTGTAATTTGCAGTGCCAGTTCTCTGGTAGGTGCCAATACCAAGCCCTGAATGGTCTTGTTTGCATCAATTCCGCTTAACATTGATATTCCAAATGCTGCTGTCTTGCCAGTTCCCGTGTGAGCTTGGCCGATTACATCTCTACCTGATAGTAAAACAGGTATAGTTGCCTCTTGGATTGGAAACGCTTCATCAAATCCTATATCCTTTAGTCCATCGAGGATGGATTGTTTTATCCCTAATTCGTCAAATTTTGTCAATTTGTTTTCCTAAGCAATGACAGACAAAGAAGCTCATTGCTTATTTTCCGTCATTATAGCCTAATGTGTGCCAGATTTTACGATCCTCTAATAAATCCTTGGAACAAGAAAATTGAAAAAAGCCAATAAAGGGATTTGGACCCTTGACCCACGGTTTACAAAACCGTTGCTCTGCCAGGCTGAGCTATATTGGCAACGATTTTCTAACAAAAGCTAGCGTTTTAAAATGTTAGTGCATCCCGGCACTCTTTAATAGAGTTGCATTCGAAATTCATCAAATGAAGTGGATTCCTCCAAAGAAGCTCAAAGTATTGATGTTTTTGTTCTTTGGAACAGGAGCATGGGGAATTATAGCTGGAACGTTTTTCCTAAATTATACCAGTCAGCACATGTTTGTCACGTTATTTGGCGTGATCAATATTTGCATCGGAGGATTCATTGGATACCGATACTTTACACAGGGACCAAAACCAGAAAAATTATCTGAGAAGCGTAAAAAACAGCGCCGCGACGACTAGAATGTTTGTTGCAAAATGCATCGCATAGGAATGGTTTAGGCCTTTCTTATCATAGACATACTTGAACAAAAATCCAATCGGCACAAGCAGTATTGCCATGTGCAGCTTTATTCCCATCGCCATATGTGTAAAAGCCCAAAGAACTACCATTTTCTTTGATTTTCTGAAATAGAACTCTTCTACGTGGTTGATGTGGATGAACATGTAAACCAATATTGGAACAAACGGAATGATTCCCCATATTCCCTCCTTTGCAAACGGCCCAAAGGCAATGTTGTAGCCTAGCCAGCTCCAGTTCAAAATGGGAATTTTATCTACAATCGGGTATAGAGTTAGAAGATATCCCGCAAGAACTCCAAACGCTATTGGGGCATAAATCATGGACTTGACGCCTGCCTTTAGGTCCAAGATTCTTTTTTTGGTCTCTTTGACCAGAAGAAGAGACGTTGCAACTGTAAAGATGTAGTATCCTATAACAAAGCCATCTGAGTGTAGTGCGGAATCCAGTGAAAACCCGAAAATGTCCACAAATCATTGTTGGTCGAGGCTAGATAATAACATGCGCGCATCTGTAATATGAAAAATCTAATCTGAAATCTTTTTTTCGTATTTTGATAATGCCTGACTAAAGTATAATAATTCGAAATATTGCTACAAAAACTAAATGCTTGACCTAGTCGCAAAAAAATTATTCCTCACAAAAGGCAAGGGCGTTCACGAAGACAGACTCACAAGTTTTGAGTATGCCCTAAGAGATGCAGGTATAGCAGGTACAAACATTGTTCTAATATCTAGCATATTTCCACCAAATGCAAAAATGGTCTCACGCGCAGAAGGCCTAAAACTAATCAAGCCAGGCCAAGTTTTATTCTGCATTTATTCTCGAAACCAAACAAACGAACCTCACCGACTGATTTCAGGATCAGTTGGCGTGGCACGACCAAAGGACAACAACAGATACGGATACCTCTCGGAATATGAGGCATTTGGCCAAAACGAAAAGAAGGCAGGAGACTATGCAGAAGACATTGCAGCTCAAATGCTTGCATCATCACTTGGAATCAAATTTGATTTGGACAAGTCATGGGACGAAAAAAGAAAACAGTGGAAAATCTCTGGAGAAATTTACAAATCCATGAACATCACCCAGACTGCAATCGGCGACAGCGATGGTAGATGGACTACAGTGTTTTCGGCAGCAGTTTTAATTATTTAGATCTAATTCCTTTCAGATAATACACTACAGCTCCGGCAGCTGTTGCACCAATTCCTACAAGTATTGCAATTTCCGCCATTCCAATACCCAATGATGGAATAAATCCTGGCTTGCCAAATGATATCTTTAGATCATTACTGTTTGCAGAATAGGATTCACCAAATAGATACATGGCTTCTACTTTTTTGCCGGAATTAGAGTCAAAGAACCAGCCATTTTTCTTCAGATCAGCTGGAACGGTTTGATTGCCTACGACTGTTTTTTCAATTATGGTGTTTGCTGTGGCACTCGTGGTGTTGTCCTGTGGCAGTATAACGACATGCACAATGGAATTCAATGGGAAAAATCCTGCCTTGTAGTAATCGGATCTCTTGAGCTCATCAACTTTGAGATATGTCGACGGGTTTACTTCGTTCAACTGCTTTGCAGTATTGGAATATTTTTCTGCGACCTTTAGTTGCATTACTGAAATTTTTCCTTTTGGAAGTATCGTAAATGTGACTCGAGAAGAATCATCCTTTGATAGGTTTTGTGCTACATCGTGGAATCCACCCATTCCTCGAATCTGGGCCGGAATAAGAGCACCGCTTAGTCGATTGAACATATAGTCACTACTTTGGAACGGTATGGTGTATACTGCAGAGACTGTTCCTCTTCCTGATACCTGCCCTTCAGTTCCTAATACTCGATTTGCGCTATCATCATAATGAATGAAAACGGAATGGAACTTGGCGTCCATTCCAAAGAAACTGTTGATATCGCCAATCAGTGCTTCACCTGCGACTTTGGCCTTTTGTTGGGCTTCCTTGATTCCACCTTCGCCTTCTGCTCTTTTGACATTAATCATCACACAAACGCTATCTTGGACTCCAAGGACACATTGGTCTTCATTTGTGATTACCACTGCTACGATATTGGTGTCATTGCGTATCTTGGCATCCAGAGCAGATGGGACCTTGAATTCCTGCAGAGATGTTGTCTGCAAGGACACTGATGCAGTCACATTGTTTGATAGTCTTTGATCGACAAGTACCGTTGCGGTCTCGTGAAATGTGGCAAGCCTTGGCTCTTCGGCAAAAGCATCCACAGAATATACTATTGCTAAAACTAGTAATGCGCTAAGAATAACTTTGTACACAAAAAACAGCCTCGGTTTTTTACTATTAACTTTGCGGAACAATGATCAAGTCAAAGGTTTAAATTCGAATTCTCTGGAACCACACTTGACATCGATTCAAACCGTTCGGGGAACAAAAAATTCCGTGGACTGGCAGCCAGTGCGTAAAGGCTGTCAGCCCCATTTTCACTTAATAGCAATCAATTCTTTTACTTGGGATCTGATGTAATCAAATCCATCCTGCCAGAACTTGGCAGACGAAATGTTAATGCCATATTCGTTTAGCAGCGTTTCGGGCTTTTTGGAGCCGCCGGCTGCCAGTATTTCCAGATATGTCTTTTCAAATGATTTTCCTTCTCTTTGGTACATCTGGAATAGTGACAATGATAAGAGATTGCCAAATGAATATGCATAGCAGTAAAATGGTGTGTGGTAAAAATGCGGAATACATGACCATTCCAGGGCAAAGTCATCCGATAGTTCTATGGAATTGCCAAACTGGGTTTTTAGATTATTCAGATATGTCTTTGATATCTCTTCTATTGTGGTGCCATTTGCGATTTGCTTGTGGGCATCGACTTCAAATATTGTGAAAAACGCCTGGCGCATTACTGTAGCGTAAATGTCGTCGATTTTCTCTGATAGTATGGCAGCCTTTTCTGTATCTGTCATGGAATCTGCAATGTTGTCGTATAGTAATAATTCTGAAAATGTGGATGCCGTTTCTGCCAATGGCAATGGCGCCTCTGACACCAGAATGGACTGTTTTGATGCTGCCTGACTATGCACGGCATGGCCCAACTCATGGGCCAGCGTGAATACGTCCTTTGATTTTCCTGCATAATTTACCAAAACATATGGGGTTAGCTTTGGCGATATTGTACTGCAAAACGCCCCGTCTCTTTTTCCTGGCCTTATCTGCGAATCAATGTGGTTTTGCGAGAAAACTTTATCCGCATTCTTTGAGAGTGTTGGGCTGAACTTGTTTAGCGAGTCTAAAACCAGAGTAGTTGCTTTTTCATAGGTGTAATCCTTTTCTTTGAATTTTTTTGCACTTGGTGCATACAAGTCGTATCTGCGGAGTTTTTTTAATACGAGGGATTTTGCCTTGAATTAAAAAAACTCGTAAAACACACTAGAATTTTTCTTGCATACATCAAGCAATACTTGGATGGTTTTATCATCCACATCGTTTCCAATGTTTCTAATTGATATTGGCGAGGAATATTTTCTGATTTCAATTCCCTCGTCTTTCCAGTTCAAAACCAAGTTTTGGTATATTTCTCCAAGCACTCCCTTGTTGGAATGGAATTTTCCAAGCAAAGTTTGGTATGCGGTTTTTCTCAGATTTGGGTTTGTACTGCGAACCAAAACGCTTAGCTGCTCACGCGTCATTTTCTTCTTTTTGCCGTTTATTGTAATTACATACTCAAATGCATTTGTTATCTTGTCGTATAGTTTTACCAGTGCAGTGGAACCAGTAACATCCAGAGTGTTGATTATTTTTTCCTCTGGCTCTGATAGGGAATATTTTGCCAATAATCGCTTGTGCCTTAGAAATTCTGATAGATTTCCTGCCTCTTTGATGAGTCTAGTCGCATTTTTCTCATCTATTTTGCGCTTCCACCACAAATCAAAAAACAGAGTCTTGTTTTCTATCTCAGAGCCGAGCTTGGAGATTTTTGTCAATAATGAAGTTGCCTCGTCTGATTGCGTATCTGATGAATACAACAATGACGCATAGCCGCCTATCCTACTTGCATCTTCTGTCAAGTCTTCTATACTGTGAATGATTCCAAAGAATTCCTTTGATGATATGGAAGGCTTTAGCTTTGATTTTATTTTCTCAAAGTTTTTGACCTTGGCTTCTAGCTGCTTGATCTGTTTTGCAAACTCGGGGCTTTTATGATCTGATGCAAGCTCTGCAAGATTCCATTTGCCCTGTTTGTACATTGTTTGTGTGTGCAATTTTTCCTCTATATGACTATTCTAACGACTAAATACTGCAAAACTTTGTCCCAAGTTGGACCGGTTGTCTAGTTGGTTAGGATGACGCACTCACACTGCGTAAGGATGATTATCATCCCGCAAGGGTCGTGGGTTCGACTCCCACCCGGTCCACCTTTTTTGCATACAGTATGATAGTATAGTATCACCTTCGCTGACTTGTTTTGCCGTTTTGCACAAACAGGTGGTTTAATCCGATTGTACCACTTGTAATATGATGGTCCGAGCCATAGTAGTCGATGACGAGGCTGACAGCGCAGAGGTCTTTGCCGAGTTTTTGCGAATCCATGAAGTAGATGTCCTAGGAATTGGCAAAAATGGCCTCGAAGGAGTGGAACTGTACAAAACACACAAGCCAGACATTGCGTTTTTGGACCTTGCAATGCCGCAATACAACGGAGTCTATGCTGCAGAAAAAATCAAGCAAATCAATCCGAGAGCAAAAATCGTAATTGTGTCTGCATATGATCCAAGTATTGTCAAAAGACAGCTAGCTGGAATCCAAGTGTTTGGGGTTTTGCAAAAACCATACGTACTAAGTGAGATACAGACTGTCCTTTATCCAAAAATCAATGCCTGATTTTTTATTACATTTTACGAATACATAAAAGCAGACAAGGCAAAAAAATTTCATTGAAGGCACTAGTATACGATGAATATTGCGTTGGCAATGATTTTGCATCTATTCTAAAAATTAAAGACATTCCAGAGCCGATTCCAAAATCAAATGAGATAGTGTTTCGTGTTAGAGCAGCTGCCCTAAACTATGATGATATCTGGGGAATGCGAGGAGCCCCACTCAAAGTTCCACTACCACATATTTCCGGCTCTGATGTCGCAGGTGATGTTATTGCAGTAGGTGATGATGTAAGCACAATCAAAGTAGGTGATAGAATTGTCTCCCATGGAAATATGTCATGCCGAATTTGCAAAAACTGTACATCTGGAAAAGAATTTGATTGTAAAAAGCG
Source organism: Candidatus Nitrosotenuis sp. (assembly GCA_046092065.1). GTDB lineage: Archaea > Thermoproteota > Nitrososphaeria > Nitrososphaerales > Nitrosopumilaceae > Nitrosotenuis. The sequence continues at coordinate 8,537 of JBJTCW010000021.1, forward strand.
CAGAGTCTGGGGATTTGAGACCGGCCCGCTATGGGGTGGGTACTGCGAGGTAACACACCTTCCAGAAGTAAATGCGGTAAAAATTCCAGACGGAGTATCGTACGAGCAGGCAGCAGCTTCGTCAATGACACTAATGACTGCATGGCATATGTTAGTGGGACGAGCAAAAATCAAGCCAGGACAATTGGTATTGATAATGGGAGGTGGTTCTGGCATGGGAATCTATGGAATCCAGATAGCAAAATTGTTTGGCTGTACAGTAATAGCTACTGCATCTGGTGACAAGCTGCAAAAATGCCTAGACATTGGAGCAGACTATGCAATAGACCACAGAAATGAAGGCTGGAACAAGGAAGCATTCTCAATATCCAAAGAATTTGCAAAATCCAAGGATGGAATTGCAGGAATTGATGTTATTTTTGAGCACATTGGCGGGACTCACTGGAACAAGGAGCTTGCACTGCTAAAGTATGGCGCAACTTTGGTTACAACAGGTGCCACAACTGGCTATGATGTGATGTCTGATCTGAGACATATTTTTTTCAAGGGAACAAACATTTTGGGCTCTACTCTTGCAACCAAGGCAGAACTGGAAGATGCCCTGTATTGGGTATCAAAGGGAAAAATAAAGCCAGTAATTGACTCTGTTTATACTATAGAGAATGCAGTCGAAGCTCACACAAAAATGCTCAACGGAAATCTTTTTGGCAAAATAATAATGAAGCCATGATTGAAACTGTTTCTCTAGCATCTGATCTGAAAATATGCAGAATCGTAAACGGAATGTGGCAAGTGGCAGGTGGCCACGGATACAT
>JBJTCW010000022.1:0-15719 GCA_046092065.1 Candidatus Nitrosotenuis sp.
ATACGGGATTGGCAGAATGGGTAATAGATGTCAAGGCAGTAGAACCATTATCCAAGATAAAAAATGACATTGGAGCTGCACGCAAAATCACCTTTGCAGATGGCAGCAATGTCATAGAATATACCGTGGGCTGGCAAGACAGAGAAAGGCTATCATATATTGCAACTAGTGGCTTGCCCCTGAGCGCATATCACGCTACCATTTCGCTATACCCAAAGGGCAAGGCTTGCCAGGTCAACTGGACATCATTTCTAATCAGCCAGGATTCCAACAAAAAACAGTTTTCAGACTTTATAGAATTCATGGAAGGATTTTATGCAAAATCCCTAGAGCAGCTCAAAGCCAAAGTGGAAAAAACAACATAAACTTGCAAGGAGAATAATCATCATGAGTGATATCCGATTTACAATGATTGGAATTGCTTTGGTTTTTGCAGGGTTTGTGATATTTGGCGTATTTGGGCAAGACCACTACAACTATGCAATCCAGTCCCAACAGTTTGGCGACTGCTTCAAGTATGACAATGGGCATGAAGTTGAAATCAGTTGTGAACAAGCAATGCGGGATAGGGTTTTGTTTTTCGGCCTAGTGATTGGAATAATTGGTGTTGGAATATTTTTCCTGATCAAAGGAGTCCGCGGAAAATGGGACCAAGACGTAAAACCAGAAGATAAGCTAGGACCTGATTCTTCGTTTCCAAGCTAGGGTACTATAATTCCGCTTTGAATCAGATATTGTAGTGCCTTGCCAAAACAGTCAAAATGGAACCATTCGTTTTTGCATCGGACTGAGCGTTGCTCTAGCCATATGATCAGATCACAGTGGGCGCACTTTACGAGTTTATAGTTGCTCAAGTGATTTTTTTAGAAAAACTGTAACTGTTGTATGTGGTTGTCACAATAATTATGGTCAGAGATCAAAAGATGTGATTATTTTTTTCTCTTTGCGAGCCAAGAGACAACAATTTGCTGTGCCAGCTTTTCTGGGTCTTCGTCTCTGTTCATGGAGATCTTTTCCAGCCTCTTTGCATATGTTTTGGGTAGGGTGACAGGCACTGTTTGGCGGACTGCGAGTAAGCGTGCCTGTCTTAGTAAAGTGGTATGGTTTGCCCTTGGATGTCTTGATAGAGCACGAAGATACATTCTCTGGGTTTTTGCATCCAGTCTTGAAATTCTAGTTGCTATTTTGATTGATTTTTTGACATTTGGAACTAATTGGTGGAGCTGTATTGCAACACTGCTTGTTATGGTTCCAGGGACTAGGCTTTTGAGTGGACCTGGCAATGCTGCAAATCCAACGTATTTTTTGAATGTCTTTCGTGAAATTCCTAGTGAGCTTGCGCCTTTAGATACGCCCATTTTCTCAGCTAAAAAGCTGCATGAATGAGCCATGTCTTTAGGATTCATGCTTCTTCGGTGTAAATTTTCAATAACGGATGCTGCCTTGGCATTTTCCAAGTCATATCCTTTGGTTAAAACTAGAACTGGGATTTTCTTTGCTTTTAGTCGTTTTAGCGCTGCAAGTCTTCTTTGACCAGACATCAATAGGAATTGTCCTCGTCCGTCTTTTTGGACCATTGGTGGGTTTTGTAGTCCTTCGTTTTTGATTGATCTTGCTAATTCAGAAATGCCTTCTCTATCAAGTGATCTTGCCTGAGCTTCATCCCAAACGCGAATCCTTTTGATTGGAATAACTTTTACTCTATAGTGGATTTTTTGGCTATATCTTTGTGACATCAGTCATGGTTATGATGGAAAAGAAACTAGTAAATGGGTGGGTTAAATTGAATTTGCCTTTGTGTGACAAATATTTCTCTGAATTTCGTCAAAAACGATCAGATTACGGCAATGGCATTCCACTTGGAACACAGGCCAAATTATTATTTGGTGGAACCTGTCTGCAAATTCCAGATAGTGTTTCTCCATTCATTCCGTTAAATTGGCAAGAACTTCCAGATGATTTTTTGATGCAAGCATCCAGTGCTATTTGTGGCGGCTGTCTTTGTTGTCCTTGTCCCTGATTTCCTTGTTGGTTTTGTCCTTGATTGCCATCCTGATTTTGTCCGGGTTGTCCAGTTACCATCATTTGCACTGGCTTTCCTTTGAAGCAGCTTACAGCATATGGGAATTCGTCTGTTGCATGATAGTGGTACATCTTCTTGGTCTTACCATCCCAGGATATAGAATGGGTGTGGCCGTGGCATTCATCCAAATTGTCATTTGTTATCTTTTTGCCGTTTTCCATACTACCAAAGATTCCAAAGCCATCAAATGCATAGCCGACCAAAGTGGAATTTCCTGCCTGTTTTCCTAGCTTTTCTAGGCTTGGCACAATATCGTGATAGTGATATGTGCCTGAGATCTGTGGGTGTCCGCCATAGGAATCTTGGAGTTCGTGTGCAGGGGCGTCTCTGTGTTCTGCATCAAAGCCGTTGAAAAGGGCAACTCCGCTCAAGGTAATTCCGACCTCTCCACCCACGCAGTTCGGCTTGGTGGATTCCTTTGGGTCCTTTGGCAATGTCATTGATACTGTTTGGGATTTGATAGAGTTTGGATTTCTGTCGTATTGGTATGCATCGTCACTAGATTGAATTGGATAGATTCCTGTTGTGTGTATTGATGGCAAGTCGTTTCCGGTAAATGTTCTGGAATCGCCTTTGATAGCAAATGTTCCTTTTGCGTTTTTCCAGGAAACAGTTCCATCAACGGTTAGCTTTTTGCTTGGATACCAATAGTTCCCCTGAATCCATGGACCGTTTTGCTGAGCTCCGCCTCCCTCTCGTCCAGAGTTACAGAGATAGATGTAGCCCTTTTTCGGTGTGTCATATCTTAGCTTGTTGTCTCCTAACGGAATTGCGCCGTCTTTGGATTTTGCCGAGCTTGCAAACGATATGGTACCAGAAAGTAAAATTGCAATTACAAAGAAAGACGCAAAGTGTAAGAAATTCACAGGAATCGTCTTGTTTGGTTTCTTATAACATCTGCTCATCATACAGTAAAGGCGCCGGGTAAGGGATTCGAACCCCTGAGTGCGAATGCACAACCGCTATCCAGTTGAGATTGATCTCGAGGCGGTCGCCGTACCGCTTGGCTAACCCGGCACCAACATACAAAAAAGAATCGTCCCTAATATAGCAAATCACACAATACAAAAACAAGTAAAATCAGAACAATACCAATGGGCTTAGACCTAAAGGGACTCATCACAAAAGAAAAAACCACTCTCGAATCATTTGCCACCAAGGTAATTGCAGTAGACGCTTACAATACCATTTACCAGTTTTTATCAATAATTCGCGGACCCGACGGAATGTTGCTATCTGATGCTCGTGGTCGAGTCACAAGCCATTTGAGTGGATTATTCTACAGAAACATCAATTTTCTATCATTGGGAATAAAGCCGATTTTTGTCTTTGATGGAAAATCCCCTACCCTCAAAGCTGCCGAAATTGAGCGCAGAAAGCAGATCAAAAAAGAGGCCACAATAAAATACGAAAAGGCACTTGCCGAGGGAAATATGGAGGGTGTTCGAAAGTACGCCCAGCAAACAACATCGATGCAGGACGGAATGGTCGATGATGCAAAAAAGCTCTTAGACTTGTTTGGAGTTCCCTGGATTCAGGCGCCAGCAGAAGGTGAGGCAACGGCAGCTCACATGACAAAAAACGGAGTTGCATACGCTTCTGCAAGCCAGGACTATGATTCCATATTATTTGGGGCAAAAAAGCTGGTCCGCAATTTCACAAATTCCGGTCGAAGAAAGCTGCCAAACAAAAATACCTACATCGAAATCGAACCAGAGGTAATTGATACTTCACGGGTTTTATCTGATCTTGGAGTTACTGCTGAACAACTAGTAGACATTGGAATTTTGATTGGAACTGACTTTAATCCAGATGGATTTGATAGAATTGGTCCAAAGACTGCCTTGAAAATGATAAAGGAAAACGGCAAGCTAGAAAATATTAGTCAAATCCAGGACAAGCTTGGTGAAGTTCCATATGAGGAGATTCGCAAGATCTTTTTGGACCCCAAAGTTTCCGATGTTTCTGAGGTCAAGTTTGGCGAGCCAGATTATGCTGGAATTGTGAGATATCTTTCTGAAGAGAGAAGCTTTTCCAAAGACAGAGTGGAGGCATCGCTTGGCAGACTGCAAAAGAGCGCCGTAAAGCGAAGCCAGACCCTTGAGCAGTGGTTTACTTAGATTTGGTACAAATCATAAGCAATATTTTTTAATGATTGCAAAACGTTCCAATTTATGAAGACTGTACCAATACTGGCAACGGTTGCAGTTTTGTTTGTTTCATTTATGGTATTGGACAATGCCTTTGCTGAGAAATCCGGCAAGGAAGAAGTCCAAAGCATAATGACGGCATACAAAAAGGCAGTTGATGCAGCTCAAAAAGAGTTCAAGTCTGCAGTTGAAAAAGCCCAGACAGATGCACGAAATGCAATTGCAAAGGGCTTGCCAACAGACGAGATTAACGCCCAGTCCAAGGCAACAATTGCCAAGGCAAAGATAGACCTCAAGGCAGCAAAGGATTTGGCCAAAAAAGAGGCAAAAAAGAACCTTGACCTGCTAAAAATAAACATCAAGCCTTAAGCCCAATTTTTCTACTGGATTTGTTTTTTTATATCATCAAACGCTGTCTGTATTTCCGATACTGCCGCGCCATCTTCTAGTGTACTGACATCGCCAATTTTTTCATTTGACGCTATAGCTTTGAGTAGTCTTCTCATTATTTTGCCGCTTCTAGTCTTTGGCAATTTTGAGACAAAATAGATTGATTGTGGAGTTGCTATAGCTCCAATGTCTTTGCGTATTGTATCGACTAGCTCTTTTTTCAGAGAATCTGTAACTTGTATTCCTTCCTTTGGAACTAGAAATGCAATGATTACTTCGCCCTTGATTTCATCTGGGATTCCACAGACTGCGGCTTCTGATATTGAATGGTGTGATACAAGACTTGATTCCAATTCTGCGGTGCCTATTCTGTGGCCTGCTATTTTTAGAACGTCATCCGCTCTGCCCAAGAGCCAGAAATATCCATCCTTGTCTTGGATGGCATAATCTCCCGTATAGTAGATGTCTTTGTATTTTGACCAATAGACTGTTTTGTATTTTTCATCATCATTCCATAATGTGCTTAACATTCCAGGCCACGGCTTTTTGATAATCAGATATCCTTTGGTGTCTGGAGGTAAGGAATTTCCAGATTCATCAACTATAGCCAAATCAACTCCCGGAATTGCAAATGCTCCAGAGCCTGGCTTTAGCGGAATCGTTTCAATTCCTGGTAATGGTGAGATCATCATTGCACCGGTTTCGGTCTGCCACCAAGTATCAATAATTGGGCATTTTGATTTTCCGATTGTTTTGTAATACCATTTCCAGACTTCGGGGTTTATTGGCTCACCCACTGTTCCAAGCAATCTCAGGCTTGACAAATCAAATGAATTTGGAATTGAATCTCCAAACTTTATGAACATTCTCAGTGCTGTTGGTGTTGTATAGAAGATAGTAATTTTGTATCTCTGAATTAAATCCCACATTCTTGCAGGACTTGGATAGTCTGGCGCTCCCTCATACATTACCTGGGTTGCGCCGCAAATTAGAGGTCCATATGCGACATAGCTGTGTCCTGTAACCCAGCCAATGTCTGCAGTGCAAAAATACACATCTGAATCTTTAATGTCAAACGCCCACCGGTATGTGGCTGAGACATGTGTCAAGTATCCTCCAGTGTCATGCAATACTCCTTTAGGTTTTCCGGTAGTTCCAGAGGTATAGAGAATATACAGTGGATGAGTGCCGTCTAGCTTTTCCGGTGGACAAACATTTGATGATTTTGATAAAATATCATTCCAAGGAATGTCTCGTTTTGTCATGGTGACTGGGTTTTTTGTTCTGGTGAGAACAATTACATTGTGTACAAAATCTAGATCAGATACTGCGATATCAACTACCTCTTTTAGCTTGACTATTCCTCCTCGTCGATATCCGCCGTCCGCAGTTATGATTAATTTTGATTGGGAATCGTTTACCCTGTCTTTAATCGACTGGGCTGAAAACCCGGAAAAAATAACAGTATGAATTGCTCCGATTCTTGCACATGCCATTATAGATATGATTAGCTCGGGAACCATCGGAAGGTAGATTGTGATTCGGTCTCCTTTTTTGATACCTAGAGATTTTAGTCCGTTTGCCAACCTTTGTACGGAATCTAGCAATTCTCCATATGTTACTGCTCTTCGTTCCTCGTTTTCCCCTTCCCAAAAAATGGCGACCTTGTCCTGGTTTTGGATATCCAGCGCGTTGTAGGATGCGTTGATTTTGCCACCAACGAACCATTTTGCAAAAGGTGGATTCCATTGTAACGCAGTATGCCAGGGCTCAAACCAATAGAGTTTTTTTGCCTGAGTCTCCCAGAACTTTACAAAGTCTTTTGATGCATCCTGTCTTGTTTTGGTGTCATTGTTTCCAAGACCAATAAGATACGAATCCACAATATCAAGTCTCAATAGTGCTTTCTAAATTTGTGCCACCCAAACTATGCAAAACTAGGCAGTTTTTGTGAAATCATGCGTAAAACCATACCTACAACTAGGATAAACTAGGATGATTTTGAAAATTATATCGTGTAACCGTATAGTTTAACCACGCAAATAAAATTAGAAAAAAGGGATTTTGTGCCCCTTACTGTGCCTGCATATCAGCAAACCAATCTGATCTCTCAGTTTGTTTAACGGTATTTGTCGGTGGCTGAGGCAGATTTGCGCTTACTACCTCTTCTCTATTTTCGGCCGGAGAAGGTGCAGTGTTTGCAAATACTGGCTGTGCCGAGGTGTTTGCTGGTTCTGAAGGTTTTGCTTCAGCTGAATAAGAAGGTGCACTTGGAGTGTGCTCAACTGTCTGTCCGTTGTTTGTTACAAGATATGATACTGCGGAATTTTGGATTTGTGCTTGCTGGTTCGCATCGTTGCGAATACCATCCAAGGAAAGATCTGACATTCTTCGCTGAATGTTTGTTATCTCTGCCTTTTCATGGTCGATGTGTTCCATTATTTCGCCGGTGTGTGTCTTTATGAGATCATATTTTGCTTCAGAGATTTCGTTGCTCTTGAATTGGACTTTGGCATCAAACAACAATGTTTTTACAGTCTTTAGCTGTGCACCTAGCTCTTCGAGACGTGAGCCTAGCGCTGATGAAATTTGCTTTTCAGCCTCTTCCAGCGTCAGCAATTTGGACTTGTATTTTTCGTGAATGATTTCTGCGTCCTCTTTCATTTCGTCGTTTTCTGAAACAATGTCAATCAGTGCTTTTAGACGTCTGATTGTCAGTCCTTTTTCTCTGAGGAATCGTTGTGCGTCGAGTCTCCATTTTGGTATGTAGATTACGACATCGCCTTGAACAACTAATTGTTCAAATGGGATTTGATTTAGTCCTTGTAGACCACAGTCAACTCCCACAGTCTGTATGGAGCCATCAATATCGGTTATAGTACCGATGACTTTGCCCATTTGGGTGCCATACATGTCTTTGACTTGCTTGCCGATAATCTCGACTTCGTCCTTGTTCATTGGCTAAAATTGAGCGTTGTATATAACCGGCAAAATGTAAACAAGTGTTCTATTTTTGGTAAGAAGAAATTAACCAAAGCGTTTGCCCAGTCGCAATTTTAAAATTTGATTCCCGTTTTAGCGGTATTGTGATAGAGAAAAGCAACCTGGACCAGATACTGAATTTCGTATCCCAGCGATGGCTTGAGCTTTCTCGAGATCCAAAAAACAAGGTTTTTGACAATCTGCCATCTAACTTTTGGATGAACTCTGCCGGAGGAAAAGCAGGTGAGAAAGGCCATTGGATAACAATGCTGGTTTATACCGAAAATGACTCTGATGCCGCATCTCTAAAAGAGGTCATGCTACGATGGCAAGCAAAGGGATCTACCCCACCGCAACCACCAGTGCCGGATCTAATCAACATAAAAAGAAAGACAAATTAGATTCGTAAATTCTGGGAATTTTGTTGAGCGAGTTTACTCCAGAAGAAAGAGAAAAGCTGTCAAAGCATTTTTCAAACTCTGATGATTCTGTGTTTGCCATTATAACTCCCCGCCAAGTTGATCGCGGGGCTTTGATGTCTCGTTATTCTCGAACTGATAAGAGTATGCGTCGGATTTTTCTGGACGAGTTTTTATCAAATGAAAATCGCGGTGAGGAATTTTACAATAAAGTCTTGATTGAATATGGGGATGATTCCGTTGCGGAGCTTGGCATTGCGCAAATCGCAGTTGAAGGAATCTCCAATATTGCTGTTAAAAAAATTGAAGACAGAAGAATCGGATTATCATATTTGGAAAAATCATCTCGCTATGTTTCCTGGGATAAAAAAGTAAATGGTGAGTACAAATTTTTAAAAGAAAAAACAATCATGGAGTCAAAATTTGCGGATTTGTATCTGCAAGCATGTAATTTGGATTTTGATGTTTATTCCAAAAATATTGATCCAATGCTCAAATTCATGCGTGAAAAAGAGCCAATTGAGAAGCTAAAGTTCAAGGAATCATCAACTGGAATGGAAGTTGAATTTTCTAAATTAAAAAATGAATCTGATATAAAATCTGCAACATTCATCTATAATGCAACAACAAAGGCAAAGGCACTAGACATTTTGCGCGGACTGCTTCCTGCATCAACTCTGACTAATGTCGGAGTGTCAGGAAATGGTCGTGCATTTGAATATCTTTTGACGGTATTGTTGAGCTCGGATTTAGAAGAAGAGCGCGTAATTGCGCACAAAATCAAGAATGAACTAGACACTACTATTCGTGCCTTTGTTCGCCGTGCCACAGACAAGTACGGCCGGGCTACACAAGACTATCTGAAATCAATTCAGAAAAAATCCCAATCAATTTCAAAGAAAATTCCATCAAAGCACAAAGGACCACTTGTCAAGCTAGTCGATTATGAATCAGAATCTGCTGCAATTGACAAAATAATTGCCGCGTTGATTTATGAATCACAGACCATTCCATATGGAGAGATTTTGGCCAGAGTCAAAAAGATGAGTAAATCTTCCAAGACAAAAATAATTTCAGACTTTGCCAAGCTTCGACAAAACAGAAGACAACGACCTCCGCGAGCATTTGAGATGACAAATTACACATTTGATATAATTGGAAACTTTGGAATGTTTCGCGATTTGCACAGACATCGCGTATTGACGTTGGAACGACAATTGCTAACTACGGATCATGGATACAGCACTCCAAAAGAGATTCTAGAACTTGGAATACAATCAGAATACGACTCCTGTATGAAAAATACAAAAAAGGTGTTTGATTCCATACGTGCAAAGATGCCACATCAGGCGCAGTATGTAGTCAATTTTGCATACAACTATCCGTTTTTTATGAACATGAATCTCCGAGAAGCAGTTCACCTAACTGAATTGCGTACAATACCGCAAGGACACATTGACTATCGTCAGGTAGCTCAGAAAATGTTTTTAGAGATTCAGAAAAAACAGTCAAACCTATCCAAGATTATCAAATATGCGGATCTCAAATCATATGAGCTAGAAAGATTCGAGTCGGAAAAAAGAATAGAAGAAAAAAGAAAGTCTTCCAAATAGGAATAATCCTCTAATACTGTTCTGGTATAATTGTATCATGGAAAGAATTGAAAAATCAGACAAGGAATGGAAGTCCCAATTATCAGATGATGAGTTTGACGTATGCAGAATGAAGGCGACAGAACCGCCATTTACTGGAAAATACACATACTGCAAAGACGATGGAATCTATCGCTGCACTTGTTGCGGCAACGAACTATTCAATTCCAATACAAAATACGATTCAGGATCAGGCTGGCCTAGCTTTTGGGAGCCAATTCACGAGAACAGTGTCAAGTATGAGCGAGATTCCAGCTATGGAATGATGCGAGTAGAGGTCATGTGTGCAAAATGTGATGCGCATTTGGGCCATATGTTTGAGGACGGACCAAAACCAACAGGAAATAGATTCTGCATCAATTCAATATCTTTGAAATTAGATAGCAAGTAGGATCATTTTCCTAACTTTTGTTTCCAGAATTCATTGTCATCAATTCCTAGGATAAATCTTGCATAGGACTCGTTTTGCAGTTCTAGTCTCAGAATGTTTTTCTTTTTTATTACATACCAGAATTCCTTGCCTGACCTAGTGTAATACGTGCCCGCTGTTATGATATATGGAATGTACGTGCCTGGAAGCCGGATTCCGTTTGGTATTCTGGAATAATCCGTGTATATTGATGTGATATTATTCAGTAAAATTTTGCGCGAGCCTGAAAATGTTGCCAGTTTTTCTTTCCAGTTTAGCTTGATGTGTAAAAATCCGTCAGCAATTGATAGTTCCATTGTTTTGTGTTTGGTGTAATTTAGTAAAAAGGCTGACCACAAATTGTGAAAAACCCATTTAAACTGGCTGGTGTCATCTCATAAAGTCGAGATATGCGAATCATTGTTTGCGGTTTTGGAACTGTCGCGCAAAGCTTTGCCAAGCTTTTGGTATCAAGATCAGATGATTTGTATGCAAAATATGGAATAATGCCAAGAATCGTTGGCGCATTTGATACTCATGGTGGCGCAGTGGACCAGTCAGGACTGGATTTAACCAAGCTGGTTGAGGTCAAGAAAAAGTATGGTTCCATCAAAAATTATGATAAATCAAAAAAGAAATGGTCAGGCCTGGATATAATCAAAAATGTAGATGCGGATGTTTTGATAGAAACTACTGCAAGCAACTACAAAGATGCAGAGCCCGGCATGTCTCATATTATTACAGCAATGAAGCGAGGAATGCATGTCATATCTGTGAACAAGGGACCATTGGCTTTGGCATTTCCGTCTCTGATGGAGCTTGCAGTGTATAACCAGGTCCAGTTCAGATTTTCAGGAACTGTAGGCGGTGGAACACCGATTTTGGATTATGCAAAAAATAGCTTGCGAGGCGAGCAGATTACATCGTTTGCTGGAATATTGAATGGTACAACTAACTATATTCTGACCAACATGTCTCATGGGATGAGCTTTGCACAGGCACTCAAAGATGCCAAGTCACGAGGATATGTGGAAGCTGATGAATCACTGGACTTGGATGGATTTGATGCAGCTGCAAAACTGGTTATCTTGGCAAACTGGATTATGGGAATGAAAGTCACCATGCCAGATATCAAAAGAATTGGAATTCGCAAGGTTACTAGTGAAGATGTGAAAAAAGCTGCCAAAAAGAAAATGGCAATAAAACTAATTGCGTCATGTAATAAAGAACTAGAAGTGTCTCCAAAAGAGATACCAGTTGATGATCCTTTGTGCGTCAATGGTACTTTGAATGCAATATCATTTACATCGGAACACTCTGGAACCCAGACCATCATAGGCAAAGGTGCTGGAGGAACGGAGACTGCCAGTGCTATATTACGTGACTTGCTAGATATTAGAAAGGAAATTCTGCGGGATTGAAATCAAATCTCATATCAAAATCAGAGACTTCTGAGGTGTTAGCGCAAGTAGCTGTACAGTGGAAGGTTGAGCTGCCAAAGATAAAAAATCTCAAAATTTACGAGTTTGAGGATGGGCAAATCATAGTCGGTGAAGGCCTGACTGCAATCAAAATTGGTGAGAATTATCTGCCGTTTTTATCAGACAGTGTAACGCTTGCCAAGTTTCCAAGTGTCATGGTGGATATGGGCGCAGTCAAGTTCATGTGCAACGGTGCAAATGTTATGCGTCCTGGAATTCGCAGTTTTGGAGAATTTGAGAAAGGGCAGATTGTGTGTATCATTGAAGAATCTCAGAAAAAATCTTTAGCTGTTGGACGAGCTCTAGTTTCTAGTCAGGAAATGGCTCAAATGAACAAGGGAATTGTGATTGAAAATCTTCACTATATTTCTGACAAGTATTGGGAAGCCAAAAAGACGATTAAAGATTAAAGTTTCTCTGTAAACTCTTTTGTTCCTTGTTTTGTAATAACAAGGACATCAATTCCGTCGCCAGAAAATGAATCTCTCATTGTTGCGGCTTTTACTGACTTTATTGCCAAATCGGTTGCCTCTTTTTCGGTCAGGTTTGGCTTGAACTGGTGGTCTAAAACACCTAGTGCCATTTCTGCACCTGTTCCAACTGCTGCATAATCATCAGGAAGAACAGAACCTAATGGGTCCAATGTGAATATTGATGGTTTTCCAACTACTCCGCCAACTATTACCTGAGTCAATAATGGGAAGAATCGTCTCTCATACATCATGTTGGACATCATTTTTGCTATGGAATTTTGCGGAATGTCTCGCTTTAGCTCCATTTTGCGGATTTTTGCCAATGCCTTTATCTGTAAAACCAAGATTTGCATATCTGCAACTAGGCCTGCCACGCTTGTGCCGACTTTGTCAGTTAACGTGTAGGTTTTCTTGGTAGTTTTAGAAACTAGGAAATTGCCGTATGCGATTCTTTTTTCGCTTGCAAAGACAACTCCACTATCGAATGTGATTCCGACTGCAGTTGCTCCTGGCATGTACATTGACATGTTTTAGCTTGGTTTGGATGCACTTTAAAGTCTTTTCTGGGTGTATAGGCTCAGAACTTGGCCAAAATATGGCACATGCACTTTGTAGTCTTTTTGAGTAGATCGATTCTTGCAAATTCGTTTGGAGAATGGATCCTTGCAAACATAAAAGTCGATCCAATCGATATACATGGTGCTTTGAGTACGGATGCAAACGAATGCATTGGGCCTGTTCCGGCATTGGAGACATTAACGATATAGCTGCCAAACGACTCTTTTGCGGATTCTTTTACAATACCCACAAAAGGATCAGATGAATCTGTCCTTGATGCTGCTTCTCCATGGAAAATTTTGATATCAATATCTGAATAACCATGTTTTTTCAGGTGCGCCTTTAGTCGTGCGATTTGCTTTTTTGGGTCCATTTTTGGTATCAGTCTGAAATCGATTTTGACACTGGCAGAAGCTGGCAGTACTGTCTTTGCTCCCTGTAAAGTATAACCTGAAATTATTCCTGCTATATTGCATGTAGGGTCGCCTGCAAGTGCTTTTTTCACCTCGATTCCCTTTTTGCCATTTACAAACTGTGATATTCCGTATTCTGCCTTGAATCCAGACTCGTCAAATGGCTCTTTTGATAATAGCTCCAAGTCTTTTTTGGTAAACGGTGTGACTTCCCGGTACCAGTCCTTGATGAGAATTTTGCCAGATGAATCACGCAGGGTTTGCAGTGCTCCAATCAGTCTCCAGGCAGGATTTTTTATTATTACAGCAAGGCTAGAATGAGCATCTCTGACTGACTCTTTTGCGATCAGTTCAACATACAGCAAACCCTTCATTCCAAGGCCGATTATTGGTCTGTCCTTTGCATCGACATAACCAAACTCCCAGATTACACCATCGCATGAGAATTTCTTTTGATATTTTTTGAGATATTGCTCTACATGGGCACTGCCGATTTCCTCTTCGCCTTCGATTACAAATTTTACTGTACATGGGACATCCCCAGTTTCTTTAAGAAAAGCCTCGACTGCCTTTATTCTAGTAATCAGTTCACCCTTATCATCTGCAGAACCTCTACCAAAGATCTTGTTGCCTTTGACCTTGCCGCTAAACGGAGGATCATCCCATAACTCGAATGGTTCAGCAGGCTGGACATCATAATGGTTGTAAAACAGAATAGTTTTGTTTGGATTTTTCTTTGATTTTATTTCTCCATAGACTAACGGCGCAACTCCTTTCAATCTCAGAATCTCTGATTTTATTCCGGATTTTTTTAGCATCTTGGCTACTAGTTTTGCGCATTGCTCGATTCCTTCATTTTTTGCAGAAACGCTTGGCTGTCTGATCAGAGTCTGCAGATCAGATACCAATCCAGGCATGGAATCATCCACATGCTTTAGAATATTTTTCATCGAATCACTTTGTCAAACGGTTTCATTACAGATGGTATGAAATCAATCAGATCAGTTGCAACTATGTGCAATCCGTTTTTCTTTTGTGCCTGAATTCCTGCCAATCCGTTGACAAATGAGGCGGCAGCTGCTGATTCAATTCCATTTCTGTTTTTTGCAAGCATTGTAGCTACTATACCAGATAACACATCTCCAGTTCCTCCAACAGTCATTGATGCCAGATTCTTTGGGTTGATGTATGTGTTTTTTCCATTTGATATGACATCGGTTGGGCCTTTGAGAAGTATAGTTACAGAGTGCTCTTTGGCATATTTTTCCACAATACTGATTCTCTCCTTGATTTTGTTTGATGGTAAAACGCCAAACATTCTCTCAAATTCTCCTGCATGTGGTGTCAGTACGATGTTTTTGTCAGGTAAGATAGGTAAGATAGAGCTGATCAAAGCGCTTGCATCCAATGATAATCTAACATCTTGAGCAGACAGTTCACGAATCAAAGTCTTTAATCCTTCTTCGTCTGCTACTGACAAACCCATTCCTATTGTTGCAGAATCAAGTCCGGCTTGCACTTGGCCCAAAAGCTTGTTTGCAGAACCTCGAGTAAGCTTGGCATCAACCATTGGAATTACGATAAGATTTGGAGAGATAGCTCGTGTTGCAGAGGCATTTATCTTTGGAACTGCAGTGTATACTAGGTCGGTTCCTGCACGCAATGCGGCAAGTGATGACAAAACAGGTGCTCCATGATACATGTAGCTACCACCAACAACCAAAACCTTGCCGTTTTGCCCCTTTCGAGAGTCAGTCTTTCTTCCAGGAATGAATTTCTTGACCAGAACTGAGGTTAGCTTTTGCAACAACATGATAAAATTTGGTTTGGATAAATTTTCTTCGATTATTCCGAGGCTGGCTTTTCTTCGGTTTCTTTTTTGGTCTTTCTGTCGTAGAATGCCTTTCTTGCAAATGCAACATAGGTAGTGTGACCAATACCATAGAAGGAGTGTCTTGTCTTGCCTTCTCGTGCATCTATAGTACGGAGTATGTGCTCAGAGCATTCTATATCGGTAAACTCGTTTTCCACTAGTGAGGTTGTCAATTTCTCTAATTGGTTCATTGTAGGGCATATTGCAACCATTGCGCCAGAGCCCTTGAGCATTTTTCTTACCTGTGGCACTACAGTCCAAGGATCACCCAAGTCCACTACAACCATATCTGCTTCTGTAATTGGCATTTTTTTGGCTACTTTGAGGTCCATTTCATGCATTGTGATGTATTTCATCATGCCAGCTCGTGTGATGTTCTTTTTTGCAATTGCCATGAATTCCGGCGAGACATCAAAAGTATAGACATGTCCTCGCGGCTTTACAATGCTGGCCAAAAATGTAGTCAGTGCACCGCTTCCAGTTCCAATCTCCACTATGGTCTGTCCTGATTGAACACCGGAGCGAGCTGCAATGTATCCAAGATCTTTAGGATAAACGATTTGCGTGCCATGCTGGCTTCTCATTACAAAGTCGTGAATTGTTGGCTCTAACAAATAGACATACTTGTCCTTGTTTGTTCGCAGTCTGGAACCGTATTCCTTTCCAATTGCATCTGCGTGTTTTATGACACCGACATGGGTGTGCAAGGATTGCTTTTTGTCGATTTTATTGAGCCATTTTTTGGAATCATTATAGAAAAATAAAACATAAGAATTGTTCTTTATCTTCATAAATCTCGCACTTGACGGTTCGAATAATAAGCTATCTAGAAATAG
>JBJTCW010000023.1:0-1222 GCA_046092065.1 Candidatus Nitrosotenuis sp.
TAGACATCCAAGTCTTCGTCTGATAATCCGTTCTTGTTGTTATCTGTATCAGTTAAAGAAATTTTTGCTGGTTCGCCAGAGTTCCATTCAGCGCCTACTGCTGCACTATCAAATGATATTGCACCAAATCCAAATCCTACTCTGATTGTTTTTGACAATTCATTGTATGTTATGGAAGCGGTTGAATCTCTCTTTGCGCCTGCTGTTGTCTTTAACGTTGATTTTTCAGATTCGTCAAATGTTACAAATGTGCCTGTATTTGGACCCGTTTCTACGAAGGTAACTGGTTGTTGCCCGACAGCATCTGAAACTCCTACTGCTTTTGCAGCTGCCAGTGTTTCTGTGCCTGTGATAGCATTATCAGCAGTATCTTGGATTAGGAGAACTGGAGTACCCGTAGAAGCTACGTCTCCGTTTACTGTTAACAAGCCAGCACTAAACATCAATGCGGTTAAGTTACCGCCGATGTTTGGGTTGGAGTTAGCAGTATTTGATCTTCCTTCACCAGCTACTCCGTTTTCATCAGTTACTAGGTATCTGACTGCTTCGGAGCCGCCTACTGTGCTAAATGTCCAGGAATCTTCGTCAGTTGGGTCAATGTTAAGCTGAAAGTCCTTCATTGTAACGTGTACCTGTGCACCTCTTGGATAAATGGTTCTATCAGTTAGAACTGAAATTGAATTCTTGTTCGAATCAAAGGTTAGTGTTGTTGTTTGAACTCCACCGCCTTTGTTATACTGAACGACAACATTTCCTCCAGATGTGAAATCGTACAGCTGAATGATTGGCCATTGCTGGTCAATGAACTGAGATGCTCTTGCGGAACTGGTAATTAAGTTACCAATTGCGTTAGTAACACCTCTGTTTAGAGTTTTATTTTCTCTAACGACGTTCTGTGTCTCGGAATGGCTTCCAGGTATCTGAGTTGTAGCAAGGTAGTTACAGGTAGTCAGAGTATCCTGACCGTTCGTTCCACTAGTTGCGGTACCTGTAAAGTTTCCTGCCACTGCAATTCCAGTTGTGGAACTGAATGAAAGGATTGATGAGAATGAACCACTACCACAAAAGTTTCCAAAGTCTAAGCCTGTTCGGTTATGTCCAAGACCAGTGGCTGCTGGGATTGCATCTGCCTTTTGAGCTTGCACTCTATCTGCAAAGTATGCATACCAGTTACCATCGGTTCCTTGTAACATTCGGAGTTTTGCTCCGTTAACTGTTACAT
>JBJTCW010000024.1:0-2381 GCA_046092065.1 Candidatus Nitrosotenuis sp.
CTATTACGCAGTCTGTCTGGTCTAGCAGTTGCTTTGCGGATTTTTCCTTTAACGACTTGAAATAACGCAGTAATATCCTACTTGCAATTTTTTTCACCATGTCTTGGTCTTTGATAAGTTTGGCCTTTCCCGTGCACATCATGCCATCTATTGGATGCCATACTCCGACATCAATGCACAAGCAAACTTTGCTGTTTTTTGCAATGTTTTTTGCTTTTGCAGTCTTTGTGTTTGTGCCAATGTAGAATTTTTTTCCAATGTACTTGTACCAGACTGGGACTAGATGCGGCATTCCTTTGGAGTCTATTGTTGCCAGATGCAGAACTTTTTGTTTTTTAATCAGGTTATCCTTGAGCATATTTTTTTCTAAATCCCATCAAAACCAAAAATCCGCCAAAAGCAAACATTCCGAGTGAGACTTTTTCGTTTGTTATCTCCGAATTGTACATAAACTCTAACACAAACTCTGGATAAATCAGTATTAAATCACGTACAATCACTATTGCGCCAACAACAATAAACATGATTCCCATGGCAGTGTACCAGTTTCTGCCTCGGCGTGGATAGTATTCACTCATTTAGAGTATTTTGATTCCTGGGTTTTTCATCTTGTTTTTGATCATGATGTTTAGCAAAAGTGGGGTTGCTATCTCTGCTTGGTATGCCAGTGCACCTGAGCCAATGAATATTGGTCGCAAGCCCTTGATTTCGCCAATCATGCCATTTACTGTATCAATTGATTCTTTGTCGTCGCCGCAGACAAAAATGTCATAGTCTAGTGTATAGTTTGGATCAATCAGTTTCTTTTCTGATATCACGTGAAATGCAGATACTAGCTTGTTTTTGTTTTTCATGTGTTTTTGCACCATTTGATGCGAGAATGGTTTTCCTTCCTTTAATGGCAAAAACTCGAATCCTAGATCTGTCTTTGTCATTGGAACAATTGGTGATATGACAGTGCAGCTGTCCTTTACTTTGTTCAATAATCCAGAACACACTGCGTCAATGTTCTCATATGGTATTGATAAAATCAAAACATCGCTTTGCTCTGCAACAGAATTGTTGTCTGTACCGGAGATAGAACCGTTGATGCTTCCATACGCTTGAGTTGCAGCTTGGACATATTCATTTGCAGACTCTTGTGCTCTTTGCGCATCGCGTGATCCAATTAAAATCTGATGACTTTTGCACCAACGTAGGGCAAATCCCTTTCCCATTCCGCCAGTACCCCCAATAATTCCTATCTTCAAGTTACACTGCGACAGGCAATGTTATTATTATCTTTATTTGAAATTCCAAAAAGTCCATGGGATTGATAATATTTTTGCGTCATGGACAGGCGCAAAACAACACATCACGAGTTTTGGCAGGAAGGGCACCGGGAGTTCAGCTCACACCAAAGGGAGTCTCCCAGGCAAACGAAATTGGAAAATATCTAAAATCACTTGACATTTCGCATATCTATGCAAGTCCAATTGAACGCGCACACAAAACAGCGCAAATCGTGGGAGAGCATGTCGGGATATCTACTACGATAGATGAGAGATTGTACGAGCTGGAAATGGGCAAGTTTGCCGGAATGGCATATGATGACTTGTTTGCAAAACATGGAAACGTGTTTTTGAAATTTTACCAAGGCGATCCGACAATTGAGGAAAACGGAGTCGAGACATTTGCCCAAGTGCGCAAAAGAGTAATGAGCATAGTCGATCATGTAAGAAAAGAGCATTCTGGAAAAAATGTCTTACTTGTAACTCACATGGATCCAATAAAGGCAATGATATCTAATGTAATGAATCTAAATGCGCAATCCTTGTTTGAGCTGATAATTGCAAATGCATCCCTTACCATAATTCGGGATGATCAAGGCAAGTTTTCATTATCTGCAATCAACGCAATGAATTCTGATCGATACAACCAAGGACCTTTCTAATAATCTACAAAAGCCTTAAATAGAATTTGCAGACCACGAGCTGTAATCGGTCATGGCAAGAGCAATTGTATTAGCGTCAATTTTGGCTGTACTTGTAATTTTACCTGCCATTTCAATTGCATTTGCAGAGTCTGATCCGGGACAATACATCAACCGCAAAGCAGAGATCTGGAATCTGTTCTTCAAAATGATGACTATAGCATTTACAGTCGGTGCAGTTGTTTCTGGAACACTAATTTGGGTGGTATGGAGATTCAGAGAATCACATCCAAAAGCAAAACCAACAAAATATGAGGGGACTGACTGGTGAGCGGACACTCTAACTGGCCAGAATGGATTTACATTGGAGTCGTAATTGCATTATTAGCTTATGTGGGCGGAGAGGCATGGAACGTGGAAAGAATTGTAGAGCATGCCCCAGCAGAAGCCGAAGTAATCAAAGTCACAG
>JBJTCW010000025.1:0-5366 GCA_046092065.1 Candidatus Nitrosotenuis sp.
GCCAGAGGAATGGCACTGGGTCGTAAAAGAAGGAGTAAAGACACTAAACGAAAATCACTGGGTTCCAGCATTTACACTAATCATGGGTCTTGACAACGACGAAACCCCAGAAGACTCTTGGGAGACAATCCAACTAATCAGTGAGCTGGAAAGAGAACAGCCAGATTCCATGTTTACAACAACTCCATTGACATTTGTCCCAATTGGACTGTTGGAAAAATCTGACTTTTTCAACATTGGCAACGAAATGAGTCCGGCACAACTGGGTGTCATGTACAAGACATGGCAGCACAACTTCAAGTACGGAATCCAGAAATTCATGACCAAGACTGGAACCAGACAAACATCTATGCAAAAACAGTTCTTTAACATGCTTGCAAGATCCTTGGGCGGAGTTCCATTGACTGCAATGGAAAAATACGCAAGAAGAAAGGGTAGAGAACACGAAAAGGTAATCGAGACCGTAAAGGCAAAGTACTGGTAGACTCGCATTTATAAAACCGAATTTTTGAACAAAAGACACAATGGCAACCCACGGATCTATTACAAAGGCAGGAAAGGTAAAGGGCCAAACTCCAAAAGTTGAGGGAAGAAAGCGAGTAGGAACAATATCGATTCTCCGCAACAAGAGCAACTTTAGAAAGAGATTTGCACTACACCGAACTCCTGGTCAAAACAAACCTGGCCAAAGAAAGAGAAAACGCTAGGCTTTTCATTTTTCTAAATCATACGCAACCCTAAATTACTTGAAAAATTGTATTGTATCTAGACAGAATTGGCAACTAACCGTTTGGCGGTTAAATGGGCCAAGACTTGGGACGTGCAAATCCCCGAGTCTTTGCTCATACATTCATTGATTTTAGCTGATTAGTTGCGCATTTAGACTGTGATTTTTTAATGAAATTGCCCTGACTATCATACAATGAAGACATGCAAGGGTTGCGGAGGCAAGCTTAATGGAAATGCCAGCGAATTTTGCTCTTGGGGCTGCCAAGACCGACATCTGATGTCACTAAAAGAAAAGATGCACCATGCGGTTCGCACCGATATTGGTCATACTCAAAAGCTAAGCAGACAGTAGTAATCCTTTTATCGCAAATTTGGCTAGTTGCATTATGAATGCGCTGAAACTTGTTGCATTGTTGATGATTCTGCCTTTGTTAACACTGGCAGTTGCAAGTGTTTCTGATGCAGACGCAAGCAGCGGTGATGGAAAATCTTGCTCTAAAAAGGACAAGACCATGAAAAATGGTTCGTATTCGAAAAGCTATTCCAAGTCTACTCTGGACAAGATGAGCAAAAAATCGCTATAACTGGTCTGAATTATCAAACCTCCATTTACAAATTTGATTAATCTTTGGTTATACAATGAAAGGACTGGAACTGGGTCTTTTGGCGGCAGGCGGAATACTGGGTACGTTTTTGCGATACAAAATAACGGAATCGCCTTTATTGCTTGGGGCACTTCAGGTTAACGTTCTGATTGTTAATATCATTGGCAGCTTTATTCTGGGATTGTTCTTTGTTTTGTCTACCACGTGGAATCTTGACACAAAATACGCCTTGTTTGCTGCCGTCGGCTTTTGCGGGTCTTTGACTACCATGTCGGCATTTGCCTTGGAGTCTAGCACTTTATTGGAAAACAAGCAGTTTGGCCTGATGGCACTCAATATTCTGACAAACGTAGGATTGTCTATAGGTGCAATTTTTGCAGGCAAGTCAATTATGAGTTTGATAACACACGCCTGATCAAAATTATTTATTGTTTGTATGATATTGTAGAATAATTGGATAAAAAATGCGTCAAATGCGGTCAGGCCTTTGAATGCCAGGAAAGCGAGTCTTGTTGGTGCTTTAAGGAGAATAGAGTCAGCCCGGAATATGACGACTGTGTCTGCAAGAGCTGCCTTTTGATGCAATATCGCAAAAAACTGATGGATGTCTAGTTTAACTCTGGTATTGCTGAGATTGCCTTGGCTTGAATGTAATAAAATCCAAAATCGTCCTAGTTTATCCCAGATGATCCTAGGTGTAATTCCGTTTCTAGTACCACAATTATACGCATTTAGTACAGTTAAACAAACAAAAAAAGGAGCAATACTTCTAGGAATAATCTATGGTCTGCCGCCGATAGTCTCAATGATTTTATCTGTAATTAATTGGTTTAACATGAATCTTGTTAACGGTCACTTTTCAGTTGATGCGATGGGAATATTAAATTCAATTATGGGATTTTTTTATCTTTATCATATATCCACCACTATCATTTGTTGCATTAATTGTCTACGTATTGGTTCCAGTCTATTTTGTGCGAAAATGGACTATCGAATGCAACCTAAAATTATCTACACAACCAACCGAAAATTAACACGGAAAATTTTGATCCATAAGCCAAGAATTGGATAGAATCATGCACCAATATCTTTATAACGTACTCGTACCGTACCTTACGGTATGACAGACGAACTAAGACTTGACAGTCTTGAAGGTGTAGGCCCAGTCACTACAAAAAAATTGACTGATTCAGGCGTACACAACATTATGGACCTAGTTGTCAGAGGTCCAGTAGATATCGCTGAAGTAACTGGCATGGACAAGGAGACGGCAGAAAAGATAGTAACCAAAGCTAGACATGTCCTCATAGAACAAGGACTAATAGCCAAGGATTTTGTCACTGCAACTGAAATCTACAAAAGAAGACAGGACATTGGCAAGATTACAACTGCGACTCAATGCCTTGATCAGCTACTAGATGGCGGTGTTGAAACACAAGCGCTAACCGAAGTATATGGCGAGTTTGGTTCTGGAAAAACCCAGTTCTGCCACACAATATGCGTGACAGTACAAAAACCAAAAGAAGAAGGCGGGCTTGGCGGCGGCGTACTATATGTCGACTCTGAGAACACATTCAGACCAGAAAGAATTGTATCTATAGCAAAGGCAAAGGGAATGGATCCAGAAAAAGTCCTGGAAAACATAATCGTTGCTAGAGCATACAACTCTGCTCACCAGACATTGATCCTAGAAGAAGCAGGATCCATTATAGACCAACACAACATCAAGCTACTCATCGCAGACTCGGCAGTAGGTCTGTTCAGATCAGAATATCTCGGAAGAGGTACATTATCTGAGAGACAGCAAAGACTAAACAGATTCATGCATCTTTTGGTTAGAACTGCAGAAACATACAATTGTGCAGCCGTTGCAACAAACCAAGTTCAGGCATCTCCAGATGTCTTCTTTGGCGACCCAATCAAAGCAATTGGCGGAAACGTAGTTGCACACACCAGCACGTACAGAATCTACTTTAAGAAATCTGGCAAAAAGCGTATTGCCCGAATGGTGGACAGTCCTCATCACCCAGAGGAAGAGGTAATCTTTACGGTTACCGAAGGCGGAGTTGCCGATCCTGAAGATGACACCAAAAAGAAGAAGAAAGCCGAAGAGGAATAGGTCTAAGGTTTAAAATAAGGGCACCAAACCCCTTTTTTTGTATGACTACAAAGAAGCCATCTGGCCACTCTCATGGATTTAGGCACAAGTCCAGATCCGCACTAACAAAACAGCAACCAAGAGGTGTTTCCTTCTTGATGAGAGAATACAAAGAAGGTCAGCAAGCTCTAGTAATCGTAGATCCAAGACAGCACAAATCACTACCACACAGAAGATACCACGGCAAAGTGGGAACTATTACTGCAGTGGGAAGACGTGCAGTCACTTTAGATGTCAAACTAGGTAACAAGACGAAAACCTTAATCGCTAGATTGGACCATATCAAACCGTTTGGTGTGAAATAATGGAACAAGTAAAGAAAAGCCAGCCAATTTCATTGGCCGAGGTAAAAGAGATTTTGGAAAAAGAGGACGCTGACAAAATGGATCAGATTCAGCGATGGACTCATGATTATGTTACCAAGTTTGCCAAGCTTGATGCTAAATCTGCAAAAAAAGTCAAGCAAGAACTCAAAAAAGAATGTGGACTGACAGAAGAAGAGGCAGTTGAGATTGTCAATATAATGCCGACAACTCTGGCAGAACTCAGAGCATTCACATTTGGATGGAAAAAGCTCATCCTAGCAGAAACACTAGAAAAAATTCTCAATATTATCAAGGGGAACTCTTAGGAAAACAGTGACTTTTCTTGGAAAGGAGTTTTGCAGCACCACGCAAGTATGAAGAATATGCGTATGTTTTGGATTATGTAACCAGGGGACGCGCAACCACGGTACGCGGACGTGAAGGAATTATCATTACTGCAATAGGCGAAGACAGACTAACACTGCTTGAAGTTTTGGGAATGGATGGCACGTCATTTGAGATTGGCGAGAGAATCTACATTGGAAAGGAAGGACGAACCAAGATTACATCTGTTCTTGGCAAGCTAGAACATACACACATTTCAGCAGCTGCACAAAGTGAACTAAAAAATGTCATCACTACTATAGTTACAAACAATGAAAAAAGATTCGTAGACTATGTCAACCATGCACAGCCATTGACTCCAAGAATTCATGCATTGGAATTGATTCCAGGTATAGGCAAGACCTACATGAAGACTATACTAGAAGAGCGTGAAAAGACAAAGTTTGCAAGCTTTGCAGACTTGCAGGAGCGAGTCGGACTAAAAGAGCCGATGCGACATATCATAGATAGAATAATGGATGAAATCACTGGCGAAGTCAAAGTGACTTTATTTGTCAAAAAATAGGCGCCAGAGACTGGGACAACACTTTCTCAAATCCTTTACAATAGCAACCAGAATTGTAGAGTCTGCCCAAATTACACCAAAGGATATTGTATTTGAGATAGGAACCGGTCCTGGCATACTAACTCCACTATTATGTGAGAAGGCAAAATCAGTAGTTACTATAGAAGCGGATGAATCGCTGTATTCTGATGCAATTTTGAAATTTTCCAAGATTTCAAATTTAGAGATAATGTATGGTGATGGATTTGACTCCGATGTTGATTTTACAATATTTGTCTCAAATCTGCCATATTCGGAGAGTAAACGTGCAATAGAATGGTTAGCGCAGAGAAAATTCAAGCGGGCTGTAATAATGGTCCAAAAGGAATTTGCTGACAAGCTAGTAGCAAAGGGACGTGACATTCACGCAATTACCATACTAGCAAATCATTGCTTTGATATTGAAAATATGATAAAGGTGGGCAAGAACAACTTCTCTCCACCTCCAAAGGTTGATTCTATAGTACTGAGATTGACACCAAAAAAACAGATCACACAAAACCTGATTGATTCTGTGGAAAAACTCTTCTCGCAAAGAAGAAAGACCATCTCCAATATTGCAAAGTCATTTGGCAAATCTATACAATCAGATAAAAGACTAGAAGAGATCACACCTGAAG
>JBJTCW010000026.1:0-11243 GCA_046092065.1 Candidatus Nitrosotenuis sp.
GCTTGTGGGTCAACCAGTGTCAAGGCAAACTTTGTCTTGCCGTCTGGTGTCCATATTGGCTGTCCCTTGTCTTCTCCTTCTGCTAAAGGTCCACTCAAGGCTACTAGCTGAACTGGTTCTGATGCAGAAAATGTGATCATACCTTTGTAGATCTTTTCAGATGGGGGTAGAATCACTGCCAGTTGATGTGATTCATGTCCAACTCCTGGATCCTGTACAGATGTTACAGTCTTTGATGTTATGGTGTATGTGTGTGGCATTGCTTGATCAGTTTTTTCTGTCATTACTGGTTCTGTTGTAGCTGCTGGTTTAGCTGATTCAGCGGGAGCTGTTTGTGTTGTTGGCTCTGCTGGTTTAGCTGGTGTGGTTTCTGGTTTTGCAATTGCTTTTCTTGCATCTTTGCACAACTTGTCACCGCAGATTTTCAGTGATGCCTTTGCACCATAGGCCTTTGCGCCCTGACTTGATGGTGAGCCCTTTGCCTTGTCGGCGTGAGCTGTATCCATCATTGCAAATGGTACCAAAACTGCGGCAGACAACAATACTAAAACTGTCAAAATTGACAGTGTTGTTTTAGCCATGATTCTGGGAAGAGATTTCCCAAGTATAACATTTGTGAGTATTACGCTCTTACTGTATTTTTATGGTTTGGGCTCGATTTTGTGAAATCGGTGCCGTGTCATCTAGTGACTTCCACACGAACGCTTCTATCTTGTATTGTCCTTTTTCTTGCGGCGTCCATGATTGCGATATCTCAAATTGCTGATCCTCATTTAGAATTCCAGAAACCCAAGAAAGCGAAACTATTGCGCCTGACTTGTCCGTGACTTGAATGATATTTACAAAATTCTGCTGCTTTTGTTGCGGATTCTGAATGTGAGTTATGATCTGCATTTGCTGGTTTGCAGCAGGTAAATCAATTTCATTTCCTTGTGAGTCTGCCAGAAATATTTCATCTATAGATACTTTGGAATTGTTTGGTAGATCAGAATCGATTGTTGATTTTGCCACAACCTCAAGCTCATCAGATACTGAATATGGTTTTGGCAAAGTTCTGTCTTGGTAAGTAGCAGTGATTGTATCACCAGATAATGCCCGTAGTCTATTTCCGCTGGATTCATCACTTTGTGTCAGAATTATGGTTGCCTCAAAGATTCCAGAAGAGTCATCTGTTTCGGTTGCAGTTACCTTGACTCCGGCAGAATCAGAATCAGAAGACACATCAACTTGAATGTCATCTAGTGTTTCAGGATTCAGATTCATGTCAGGATCTATTATTCTGACAACTACCTGATCATTTTCCAAATAATTTGGGTTGTCAAATTCTATTTGACCTATATTCCAGTTTATGTGTGCAGATTTTGTTAGAACGACTCCGTCTGCAAACTCAAACGATAATGTTATTCCATCATCGCGTTTTGTTTCTAAAAATCCTCCAGTCGGTCCATTGCCGCTTGTTCTTGGTGTTGTGTCATCTTTGCCGTCACCATCCACATCATGTGCAAATCCAGTCAATGTCACTTCGCCGGTGAAAACTCCGCTGTTTGGTGAGGTTTCTGCAAGCTCGTACATGTTCAAAGAATGTGACGGTGTTGAGATTTTTATTGCATGCTCAGAATCCCCACCAATTACATCTATTGTGTGCGTATCTGCATTCCATGCAGGCGCGGTAATTGTTATGTGGACTTTGTCAGTCCACGAATATACTTGCTTGTCAAATGAAATTGGAGCATACGGTTTGTAGTAATCAGGTGGATGTTCATCAGATATTCCCGCAATTAGTAGAGGAATTAGCAATAATGCAAGCAATAATGGCAAAAAAGCTGCTCTTGCTTTTGAAGATAACTAATAATTAGTTCTTTGATACTTGCATGTACAGATCTACTGTACCAGAACCAACTGGGATGTTAGATCCAACGATTACGTTTTCTGTTACACCCTTGAGTTCTTCTACTTCTCCAGTCAATGCAGCCTCTGCAATTGTTGGAACAGTAATTTCGAATGCTGCTCTTGCCAAAACGCTGTCTTTGGTTCCTGCAATTCCGTGTCTACCGATTTGTTGTAGGTATCCACGAGAACACATCATGTCAGATACTAGCATGATGTATCTGGAGTCAACTTCGAGACCTTGGTCCTCTAGTGTTGTTGATAATTCGTTAATCAATGCGTTTCTTGCTGCCTCGATTCCCAGTGTTGCTGCGATTTCAAAGACATTGTTTGTTCTTACGTTTTGCTTGTCAATTCCATCAATTTCTAAAACCTTTGCCAGGTTTGATCCAGTTGTCTGGATGACCCATTCTTCGTCTTTTTGTGCAACTGTAACTCTAGTAATATCTGGAACTCCTTTTACTATAGAGTTGAGTACCTTGTTTCTTATTGCAATTGCAGTTGGCGCATCAGATTCTTCTGCCAGTGTTAGCGTGATTGTGTTGCCGTTTGTCTCCATTTTGAATTTCTTGTTTGATGCTAATGCTGCCTCGACTTCTTCAACTGTGCAACCTCTCTGAGATAGTGCAGTTGTGTTTAGTTCCAGTGTGATTTGCGTTGCATAATCAGTGTCTGCCGATTCTATCAGTGCAGATACCTTGGTTTGCAGTGTGTTTCTAGCTACTTCAATTGCTTTCTCTCTGGATTTTTTGTATTTTTCTTCCAAGTAGATGTCCATTGTAGGAGTTACTGGCTTCTTTCTTGCATCTACCAATTCGATTAGTCTTGGCAGACCCAAGGTTACGTTTCGTTCTCTAATTCCTGCAAAGTGGAATGTTCTTAGTGTCATTTGGGTTCCTGGCTCACCGATGGATTGTGCTGTAACAATTCCTACTGCTTGTCCTGGTTCAGCCTTTGCCTTATGGTACAAGTCAACTGCCTTTTTGAGGACTTTTTCTGTTCCATCTTTGGATAATTTTGAGTGTAGAATTGATTCTTCTACTAGGCCGGTTAATCTTGGGTTGAATGATTTGGTGTATTTTTTTACCATGTCTTCTGCTTCTTCTTTTGTGATTTTCTTGCCAGTGTCTATGATTGTCTCGGATTCAATTAGTCTGTTGATATTGAATGCTTCACCGTGATCGGATTTTGCAACATCGATTCCGTCTTCACCATACAAGAATTGGATGATGTGTCCGTGTGGGTCTCGTACAGTGTTGTCATATTCTAGCTTGATGTGCTCTAGCGCATTGATGAGCCTTCTCTGCATGTAACCTGATTGTTGGGTTCTGACTGCAGTATCGACTAGACCTTCTCTTCCTCCCATTGCGTGGAAGAAGAATTCGATTGTTGATAATCCGTCTCTATAGTTTGATTTTACAAATCCGTGTGCGTCTGGATTATCGTCGTTTTCCTTAAAGTGTGGCAGTGCCCTGTTGTTGTATCCTTTGTTGAGTCGATTACCACGAATTGACTGCTGACCTAATGCGCCTGCCATCTGACCGATGTTTAGTGATGAGCCTCGAGCACCTGTTGTTGCCATGATTCTTGCTGCATTGTTCTTTTCTAGCTGTTGGTCTGCAGTGTTGCCAGCCTTGTCTCTTGCTTTGGATAACTCGTTTACAATATAGGCTTCCAGTGCTTCGTCTGCAGACAAACCTCTTGTCAGCTTTAGTGTTCCTTTCTTTGCCTGTGAAATCAAATCGTATACTGTATTGTAAGCTTCTTCGGTTCCAGAGTGAATGTCTGATTTTACCTTGTCAGACAAGTCCAGATCAGAGTATCCGTAGCTGAATCCATAGTGAGTGATGAATTGTTTTGCGACAATCAGTACAGAATTGAGGAATTTCTTGGCAACTGTGTTACCATAGTCTTTTACAACTCTGTGCAAAACGCTTTCTGGCTCTTCTGCACCAATTGATGCCTTGTCTATAACACCGCTGATGAGCTGGCCGTTTTTGATCACAACATCCTTTGGTGTACCCTTGGTACCCTTGGACCATTTTGATGTGAGGACATAGTTGAAATCAGTCGGTAGGAATAATGAAAAGAGTTGTTTTCCAGAGTACATTCCTTTTGCCACTGGCTCTGGGAATGTTCCCTCGTATCCACCAAGCATTGCATAGTTTGCAAATTCTTGTGGTGTGAGCATTGTGTCGTCTTTGGTTAGCAAGTATGATCCGGTGATAAAGTCCCTCAGTCCACCAATGATTGGTCCGCCGTATCTTGGTGAGACGAGCTGGTCTTGGACTCTCATGAGTAGAATTGCTTCTGCTCTAGCTTCTTCGCTCTGTGGTACGTGCAAGTTCATTTCGTCTCCATCAAAGTCTGCGTTGTATGGCGGACATACTGATGGGTGTAATCTGAAGGTCTTGCCTGGAAGAACTCGAACATAGTGAGCCATGATTGACATTTGGTGAAGTGATGGTTGTCTGTTGAACATTACAATATCACCGTCTGCTAGGTGTCGCTCAACCAGATATCCTATCTCTAGATTTTGTGCAATGATAGAGCGGTCCTCTACAAAGTCTAATCTGATTTTGACGCCGTCCGGTCTTACAATATAGTTTACACCTGGGAACTTGTCTGGTCCGTTGATTACCAGTTCTCGCAATCTCTCAATGTTCCATTCGGTTACAATTTCTGGAATTGTTAGTTTCTTTGCAACTGCTTCTGGTACACCCACTTCGGAAAGATCAAGGCTTGGGTCTGGAGAGATAACTGTCCTACTGGAAAAGTCTACTCTTTTTCCTGACAGTGATCCTCTGAATCTTCCTTCCTTTCCTTTGAGTCTCTGAGTTAGTGTCTTTAGTGGTCTTCCGGATCTGTGGTGAGCTTGCGGAATTCCGGAAACTTCGTTATCGAAATATGTTGTGGCGTGATATTGCAATAGATCAACTAGGTCTTGCACAATTAGTGGCGGTGTACCTGCATCCTTACTTTCCTTGAGTCTTTGGTTTACACGGATGATGTCGACCATTTTGTGTGTCAGGTCGTCTTCTGATCTGATACCTGTCTCTAGAATGATTGATGGTCTTACTGTTACTGGCGGTACTGGCAATACTTGTAAAACAAACCATTCTGGTCTTGCAGTGTTTGGATCATAACCGAGAAGCTTTAAGTCTTCATCACGAATTTGTGTAAATCTTTCTCTAATTGTGATTGGGAGTAGTCTGTGTTCACCGATTTCTGTTTTTTCGATGAAAATTGTTGGCTTTGTGAAAATCATGTCGTATTGTGGTTTTCCACAGTGTGGGCATTCCTTTGCCTTCTTTGCTTTGTCCAAGATTTCCTCTGGAATTCTCTTTTGTGAGATTATAGTATAGGCTGCTTCTTTCTTTAGGATTTGGCCATAATTGTCCAAGTCTTCTTGTGGAAGCTTTAGTCTGGAGCAAGAGCGGCATGTTGCTAATAGCAATTTGTGAATGTTGTCGATAAATGCGATATGCAGTATTGGCTCTGCTAGCTCAATGTGGCCAAAGTGACCTGGGCATCTTGCTGCGGTGTTTCCGCATGTAAGACATTTTTGTCCTGGCTCTAGTGTTCCCAGTCGCCCATCCATGAGGCCGCCTTGGACTGCCATGCCGTCTTCATCGTATGTTTCTGGTGCAGTGATTTCGGCTACTGAATATTTTCTGATTTCAGTTGGTGACCAGACTGAGAATCTGATTCCATCAACTGATTTTACTGTTTGAACTGACAATTACACTCTCTCCTTGATCATTAATCTTGGTGCTACGTTGAGGCTTTGCATTTCTTGCAGCAATAGCTTGAACGCATATGCTACAGAAACTGATGAAACCTTTGCCTTGTCTCCGCAGACTCGGCAAACGTATTTTCTTTGTTTAACATCATGATATGCAACTAGGCCGCATCTTTCACAGACGTAGATTTCTGATTTGTCTGATTCATCAAGCAGTCTGTCTTTGAGAATCATTGAAGCTCCATATGCAATGAGGCAGTCTCGTTCCATTTCACCAAATCTGAGTCCTCCCCCTCTTGCACGACCTTCTGTTGGTTGTTTGGTCAGCATTTGGACTTGGCCTCTTGCTCTTGCATGAATCTTGTCTGCTACCATGTGGTGCAGTTTTTGATAATACACTACACCGATGAATACTTCGACTGGGAATGGTTTTCCAGTTCTGCCATCATACATTATTTCTTTACCAGAATATTTCAGACCGGATCCTTCCAGTGCTACCTTGATTTCTTCTACTTTTTCTCCTACAAATGCAGAGCCATCAAATCTTGCACCTCTAACTGCGGCAGCTTTGCCAGATACAGATTCCATGAACATTCCGACTGTCATACGTGATGGGAATGCGTGTGGGTTGATCAATACATCTGGGATAACTCCCTCTGCAGTGTATGGCAAGTCTTCGTATCTTGCTAGAATTCCTACGACTCCTTTTTGTCCGTGTCTTGATGCGAACTTGTCGCCGATTTCTGGAATTCTCATATCTCTAACTCTAATCTTGTACATTTTGCCGCCCTCATTGGACTGGGTCATGACTACGGTATCTACAACGCCTGTCTCTGAAGGTCTAACACCAATTGATGTGTCTCTTCTGTATGGTCCCTTGGATTCGAATTCTCTATACTCTTCCATGAATCTTGGTGGGCTGGTTTTTCCAATCAGAATATCTCCGCCAACTGCGTTTGATTCAGTTGCGATGACTCCGTCTTCTTCTAGTAATCGATATGCTTTTTCTCCCTTGTATCCGCGTATGTTGTCCTCTGCGTTTGGAATCTCGAAGTTGTCTCGCATTCCACCTGGGTATTGTTTTGCTTCAGCTTCGTAGATTCTGTAGAAGAATGTTCTTCCAAGACCTCTATCGACTGCTGCTTTGGAAATTACAATTGCGTCTTCAATGTTATAGCCGTCAAATGGCAATACAGCAACTACGCAGTTTTGTCCTGCTGGTCTGTCTTCCATTCCAAGTAGGTTCAATGCGCGAGTTGTGACAATTGGGATTTGTGGATACCACATGAGATGTTGTCTGACATATGTGCTTGTGTTCATCATTGGTGTTGAGAAACCAAGGCTTTGTTTTGCCATTGCAGATTCGTATGTGTTTCTTGGAGATTGGTTGTGTTCTGGATATGGAATGATTGATGCGCCTGCTCCCAAGATTGCTGATGGGAATATTTCCAAGTGAGTGAATTTCTTGGTGTCTTTATCGTCTATAGTGATGTAGCAGTTTTCTTCCTCATTTGCATCATTTAGCTCAATGATACCCATTCTTAGCAAGTCATTCCAAGACATTAGCTTCTTGGATACTTTGTCGATTAATTCTTGTGTGAGTAGTGGCTTGCCATCTTTGACTACGATTAGTGGTCTTAGGACACGTCCTGCGTTACAGTTAACATAGAGACGTTTTGTTGCGCCTTCTACGTCTGGCTTGAAAAATGAGATTCCTACATGTGGGTGAATCTTGGAGTTTCTTCTCAGATCACGCAATGATTCTACTAGCTTGTCGCCGTCCTTGTAATAGCCGACCAGTCTGCCGTCAACAAACACACGAGTTCCATCTTTTTTGAGGTCTTCTTTTGCATCTGTAAAGTGGACAGATCCTAGGTCATAGAGTTTTTCGATTATTTCTTCTGGAGAAACATTAACTGAAATGATTGCAGATAATGCCAAGTTCTTGACCAGGCCACAATTGGAGCCTTCTGGTGTTTCGCTTGGACAGATTCTTCCAAAGTGAGTTGGGTGCAAGTCTCTTGCCTCAAAGTTTGGTTGAGTTCTGGATAATGGTGATTGGATTCTTCTCAGGTGAGAAATTGTTGATAGATAGTTCGTTCTATCCAGTAGTTGTGTTACGCCAACTCTGCCTCTTCCCCAGTTTCCTGTTGCAATTGCATTGTTTAGCTTGTCAGAAACAATACCTGGTCGAATAGCCGCAGCAACTGCATTGATTCCTCGTTTTTGTCCGGATCTTTCCAGCTGGTATTTCATGTCGCGGACCAGATTTCTAAATGCAGTTCTGAACAAGTCAGCTAGCATTTGTCCTGCGAATTTGATTACTTTGTTACCATAATGGTCCTTGTCGTCTGGATAAATCCAGCCGAGTCTTAGCTCGATTAGCTTGCATGCAGCTTCGCCCAAGAACTGGGCCTTTTCTCTTCTGTTCTCTTGATGTTTTCCTAGGTGCGGTAATAGACCCCAATCAAGTAGTGTTTCGGCTCGTTTGATTTGGAACTCTTCTAGCATACCTGGTGCGATTCTTTTTGAAATGTACACAATGGAATCTTTTGATGTTTGAACTTCAGCCACTTTTTCAAATGATGCTTCTAGCTCGTTTTGGATTGAATCTACCAAAGAAACAGCAGCTGCTATTTCTCTGTCTGATTCTAGTCCGAGTGCCCTCATTAGAGTGACAACTGGAATGTCTACTGGCGAGCCTGGAATTCTGGCTACGATTAGTCCATCGTTTTTCATTACCAGTTCTAGCTTTGCTCTGTAACCTACAATAGATGAATAGACTTTGGCCTTGAAGACATCGTTGCCTCCGACCTTTTCCTTGTCAACAATAATCTTGTTGTATGATAGATCTTCTAATCCTACGATTACTCTTTCCGAACCATTGATGATGAAATATCCACCTGGATCGTTTGGATCCTCGCCGTGTTCAATTAATTTCTGAGTCGAAAAGTTGTGCAAGATGCATGCGTTGGATCTTACCATTACTGGGATGTCGCCAATGTGGACAAATCTGGATTCCAAGATCTTGCCGTCTTCCACTACGCTTGCCTCCATCATTATTGGTGCAGAGTAGGAAACGTTTCGTAGTCTTGCCTCTGTTGGTGTGATATGTGTGATAGAGCCATCAAGTTCCATCATTCTTGGCTGTTGTAGTTTTACTTTGCCAAGCTGAATCTTGTATGGATATTCTGCATTTTCAATTTCAATTTGTGTAACTTCATCAATGATGCTTTGCAGTCCTCTTTCTAGGAATTCATCAAAAGAGTTTAGGTGCTGTCTTGCGATTCCCTCTCTTTTTAGAAGGTCCTGAATGATTGGCCAGCGTTTGTTAGATGGGTCGCTCATTTAGATCTCCACCACATATCGGTAATAGATACTTTCACCAGCAGTTGGACTTTTTCTTGTTATTTTTATCATGTCACCTGGTTTTACACCGAGTCCAATAATTGCCGGATCGTTTGCAAAGATTAATGGCATTTCAGTTGGTTTGCAGTTGAATTTTTTGAGAACTTCTTCTGCATCTTTTTTGTTCATGATCTCATGTTTTGGAACATATACGTGATCAGGTACTAGAACGTGTGTCTTCTTAGTTGCCAACTAGACCACCTTGGATAGCATTAGCTAAATATCGAGAATTACCGAACAAACTGAAAAAACTCTAAAAAGACTTTATATATAGTTAAGCAAGATCCCGACAAAAATCCATTAATTTTCGCTATTGGTCAATGATTTTTTTCCTAACCTTAAATAGTATTTGTTAGAACGGAAAAACAAGATGAACACTCTGTACGCAACACTAGCGTTGTTTGCAATTCTGGCTACAGGCTCACTAGCAGTATCAGCTTTTGCTCAGGAATTTGTAGATGCAGTAACACTAGCAACCGACAAAGAGGCATACGTAGATGGCGATACAGTCACAGTGTCAGGCACAGTTAGAGAAAAACTGTCTGGCTATGACGTGACTTTGCAAGTCTTCGCAGCCAACGGAAACTTGGTCACTGCACAACAATTAACAGTTTCAGAGGACAATACCTTTGGAACTGACCTGACAGCAGGCGGTCCTCTGTGGAGATCTGCTGGAACATACACCATTAAGGTGCTATATGGAACAGCAACAAGAACCGCAGAGACAAGCTTTGAGTTTGCAGGCTCCGGAGACGTTATTCCGACAAAAGGATTACCACAATTCAAACTGGCTAATCCAGCAGATGGCTCAGTAGGTTACTCCATAAAAGGCGGTAAAATACTAAGTATTACTCCAGACCCAACTGCAAAGTCCCTGATCGTAGAGATCGAGACTACCAGTGATGGTCAAGTAAAACTAGTCTTACCAAGAGCAGTAATTGACTCCAAGAGCGGAAATGACGGAAAGACCGGTGACGACACACCATTCTTCGTCCTAGTTGACGGTGAAGAAGTGGAGTTTGAAGAAGGAACTGCTACCGATGCTGATCGCACTATAACCATTCCATTTGAGGATGGCGCAAGTCAGATCGAAATTATCGGTACTTGGGTAATTCCAGAATTCGGAACAATCGCAGTAATAGTTCTTGCAGTAGCAATTGTATAAATAGTTGCTATATCAAGAAGTAGACTAAGTATCCTGCCAAAATACTAGATCTTCAACTTTTTTCATTTTTTAAATATACATAAATAGTCAGCATTCTAATCGCCAATCAAGATGAATAGTTATGCACTATCAGCGCTAATTGCCATATTAGCTGCAGCAGGCACTTTAGCTATAGTACCAACTTATGCATCTACTTTCAACCAAGAAGCATGCCCAGATTGTGGCAGCAACGACATTTACGCAAAACAGGAACTGGCAAAGCAAAACGCAATTCCAGTTTCAGTTTGGACTGACGCAAAGGTCTACGACCATAACTCGGAAGTCTCAGTAAGTGGCAAAGTTGCAAATCTGAGAGGTGATTCATCAGTTACAATCACAGTGATTGGCCCACAAGGCAACATTGTGAGAGCTGACCAAGTTGAAGTTTCAGAGGATAACACGTTCGAAACAGTGTTTAGCACCGCAGGCTATCTCTTCAATGCAAACGGCATGTACACAGTCAGAGCCCAATATGGCCCACAAGAAATCAACGACAAGGCCATGTTTGAGGTTGCAGGCGAAGTACCAATGGGAGAGTCAGCATGTGGTAATGGTGAGCTTGCAGTAAAAGGCGGCAGTGAAACATTCTGTGTTCCATTTGACACAAATGGACTAGTAGTAACAAAAGCTACTGCCAACAGTGCTACAAAGTCACTCATTCTGAAAATCGAAACTGAAAGCGATGGATCCGTTTCACTTGCACTCCCAAGAGATGTTGTGGATGCAACAGAGGACGGTTCTGATGTTGACTTTATCGTCCTAGTTGACGGTGAAGAAGCAGACTTTGAGGAAACATCACAAGATGATTCCACAAGATCACTTGACATCACAGTTCCAGAAGGCTCTTCAGAGATTGAGATCATAGGTACTTATGCAGTTCCAGAATTTGGCACAACCGCAGCAATCATTCTCGCAGTAGCAATTGTATCAATAGTTGCTATTTCTGCAAGAACTCGACTTAGCATCTCACCAAGATACTAAAGTCTCTATACTTTTTTCATT
>JBJTCW010000027.1:0-1240 GCA_046092065.1 Candidatus Nitrosotenuis sp.
GTTTTCTACCCCTATTTTTTTCACTAAGCTTTGCTCTATGTTCAGGTGAAAACACTCTTGCACTAAGTTTTGCTCTATGTTCAGGTGAGAGTTTTCTACCCCTACTTTTTTCACTAATCTTTGCTCTATGCTCAGGTGTTAACGGTGAAAATTTTTTCCCTTTTTTAGCAAGGCCGAGCTTTGCTCTATGCTCAGGTGAGAAATCTCTACCTTTTAGACTTGCACTAATCTTTGCTATGTGTTCAGGCGAGAGTTTTTTCCCTTTTTTTCTTGCACTCATCTTTGCTCTAGCTTCAGGCGAGTGTTTTCTACCTGTTTGACTTGCACTAAGTTTTGCTCTATGTTCAGGTGTTAACGGTGAGTGTTTTTTCCCTTTTTTACTTGCACTCATCTTTGCTCTAGTTTCATGCGAGAGTTTCCAGCCTTTTGAAGCCAATAAACCATAATTGAAATTATATGTTAAAAATTAGATCAGTTGTATGTTTTGTTAGTGACTAGGCATTTACAATAACGCCCGTATTCTATCCAGGCATCTCTTTGGAGCTGAAAAAAAGGCAGAATACTACAAGTTTGCGTTAAAGCGAATCAAGGAAATAGGCCTACAAACAAAATCTAATAGAGTGAAAATAGCAAAAGATTTTCCGGGATGATACCGTTATTATCCGACTGATTTTGTTGGCAGTGATGGATCTAGTACCCGTCTAGCCCCCTCAGGTCCAGTTACTGGCAGACCAGTTGGGTCAAGCAATCCAATTTGAACAAGCACAGAAGCTTGATCCCAGTAGATATGCTCATGAGTTACCTTGTCATCTTTGAACCCCACGATTACTGCAAAAGCAACTTCAACCTTCTTGCCCGTTGGTTTTATCTGGGGAAGCATCCATTCAATTTCGGTTGTATGAGTAAAGCTTATCACCAGTTCTTCCACGAGCTGTTCATCTCCTACTGTGAGCGAGGCACGTTCCATTTTGACATCAGCTGGAAAAAATTTTCCAACAAGGTGATTTTGATAAAATTTTCTTACGCCGTTTTTTCCGTATCCTCCTACCATGGATGGAATGTTGTGGAGGTGGGGATTATCATTCATGGTGTTCATTGTCGTTTCAATATCCCCATCTAATTCAGCTTGAACATGTTTTTCAAAGATTGATACCATGCGTTTTTGTTTTTCTGAAAGCAATGTTTCCTATAGAATTTGATGATAATTCAATCTTTGGCACAGTTAGGTTTTTTCCCACAC
>JBJTCW010000028.1:0-2372 GCA_046092065.1 Candidatus Nitrosotenuis sp.
TAAATTTTTCATCTCAATTAAATAACGGTACACTTGTTTTTTCCTCAGTGGGTCTGTGGCTCAGCCAGGTAGAGCGACGGACTCTTAAAATTACTTGGAGACATCCGTATGTCGTGGGTCCGAATCCCACCAGACCCGCTAAGTTTTATTTATCTTATTCTCATATCTTTCGATAATGAAGATTTTTTTCAGCTTGTCATTATTGCTTATTATTGTTCTTGTTCTGATCTTAATTCCGACACAGAACTTTTCAATACTGCCAATTGAAGACTTATCCAAATCTAAAATCCAAATCTGCCTAGAAAAAAACCCTCAGATGCAAATTGATAAAAATATGGCAAATTGTGATCTTTCAGGTATATCACTAAGGGGAGTACACTTTGAGAATGTAAATCTCGAAAATTCTAATCTAAGCGGCTCTGATCTAACTGAATCTAATCTTAGATATGCTAATTTAAAAAACGCAAAACTTTTTGGCGCAAATCTTAGGGAAGCTGATCTTTACAAGGCAGATCTCAGACATGCTGTTCTAGATGGTTCCAACATGAGAGATACAGTGCTGGAAGGGGCAAACATTGAACAATCAAGTCTTCGTTATGTAAAATTATATAAAACAATTCTTGCCGGCGCAAATCTTGTAGATGTTAATGCTTCTTATGCAAATTTCTGTGGACAGGATCTGACAAAGAATCTCTTGTTTAAAACTAATTTCACTGGGGCTGATCTAGCATATGCAAATCTTGCAAATGCTCAACTAAGTAACTCTTATCTGAAAGAAGCATTCCTCAAAGATGCTAACCTGGCTTTTGCAGATCTATCAAACTTGGATCTGAGTGGAACTAACTTTAATGGTGCCAACATGGTGGGTGCCGTGATCAAGCAATCAAATTTTGCAAACTCTGACTTTAGTGAAATTGAATTACGAAATGCCGTGATTGAGGACTCTATATTTGATAATGCGAATGTTTTTCATTCTGATTTTTCCACTGCAAAAACAAAAAACCTGAATTTAGACAATACTGTCTCATTGAAAACAGAATCATATCATAGTCAATTACATAAAGCAAGCAAATATCCACACGGAAACTTCTCTAATACTGATCTTCATGAAAAAGACTTTTCAGAATCATCGCTAGAATTTTCTACATTTACAAATTCCAATCTGAAAAAAAGTAAATTATCTCATACGAATTTCACAAATTCTGATCTTAGTGGAGCGGATCTATCTAATTCTGATTTACTGGGTGCAATATTCAGGGGTGCAAAATTAGAGCACACAAATCTATCTGAGGCAAATCTATCTGGCGCAGATCTGTCTGGGGCGAACCTTAAGGGATCAGATCTTTCTGGAGCAATTCTCTACGGTGCTAAAGCGTACGGTACTGATTTCTCTGGAACAAATCTTACTAATGCCAAGATTATGGCTGCAGAATTTCATGGCTCAAAATTTAATGCTGCCATTTTAAATCTAGATATGAGTAAAGGCCAATTTAGTAGCACGCAAATCGTCTATTCTGATCTAAGTAACAAAAATCTTGAATCCATTAATTTACGAAATGCTAATCTACAAGGCACTAGGTTGACAAATTCAAATCTACAAAATGCTGATCTTTCATTTGTCTATCTGAATTCCGCTAACCTGGAAAATACTAATTTTGAAAACGCATCTCTTTTTGCAGCGGATCTGGGAAATGCAAAACTAGATAATTCAAATTTGAAGGGTGTCGATCTACGACTGGCATATTCAAAAAATACCAAGTTGAATAATATTCAAACCTCTACGGATACAAAAACCGATTTTTGTTTTGAGCGTGATCTGCCGTCACGACTAATTTGTAAGGCAACCCTGAAGTTGTATACAATTGGCCCACCATACGAAACCACACACGTACATAGGGATAATTACAAACTGCGATCCATGAACATTGACTGAAACATTCTACACAAAAATTGTCCACCATATAGTACATGATCTGCTACTAAATTGGTATTTTCAAATAGTTTTTTATTAAATCAATTCTGCCAAATCTTTTGTGGTAGACCTCGGAATACAAGTTTTTGAAAATTATACCTTAAAGGATGTATTGGGCGAATCTCCACCAGCTGATTCTATACTACGACAAAAACTAGAATCTGAAACGTCTTCTCTGATAAAAAATCTAGACGCAAAATCAAAAACAGAACTAAAAGAAATCCTATCACAACATCTCAAGGCAAAGCAGGAAATGACCAAGTTTTCCGGCGCACAAGCACTAGACCAGTCCAAAATTGAAATGTTTCACGAATTTTTATCAAAATACATAACTGCTATAGAGTCCAAAATAAAATGATCAAAGCTTTCTTAGTAACGTAAATCTGGACTTTTTAGGCTC
>JBJTCW010000029.1:0-6627 GCA_046092065.1 Candidatus Nitrosotenuis sp.
TAAAATTTCCTGTTTACTTCGTTATCATCTGCAACGTAATGGCTTAGCCCAAGGGAGTGGCCTATCTCATGTAGTATAACATTGAAAACTTTGGGCAGATCTATGTCGCTATAGTAGATTTCCATTTCATCTCGATAGTAAAACATTGTACCAACAGTACGTGTGAAATCATCATTTTGTTCTTGAGTTCCTGCAACAAAATAGATTGTCACATCACAACCAGATTTGGTGCCGCCGGTGGGAATTATTTTAGAGTCAATTTTCCAATATTGAGGATTGTCAGATTCTGCATCTTGTAGGTTGTCTTGCCAGTTTTCAAGTGCGCTGACTGCAAGTGGAACCAGGACGTCAGAATCATTAGAGTCATATGGTTTCTCGATGCAGTACGTCGGCGGATTCTTTAGTCGATAGTCGTTTACAGGATATGTAACTTCATATGCATACGCGCTTGTGACTGTGATTCCAAGTAGGATGCATGATATTATTGCCCATCGCAATATAATGCGGAATTTTTTATGAGATTTTAGTTTTTCATGATTATTTGCAACAGTTACATTCTCACTTTCATAAAATGTTTAATTATTTGAAATAACATCACAGTACGTTGTCCCGTCCACTGGGAATTACAATTCTTGGAATTGTGCACTTGGATGACATGCCCTTTGTTTTTTAGATATCGGGTTAACTCCTCTACTAAAACATCATCAAAGACGCAGTCTATTTCCAATGGGTGTAATAATGCGGATTTTGCTTAAATCGGTTGTGACTAATTTATCTTCAGATGGATCATTTCGCCTTTGTGCGAATCTGACTGGTAGATCATCTTTGGATGGTTGCCCTTTTGCTCTAGATAGCTCTCGATGAGCATTGCCCATGGTAGGGAATGACCGGAATTTACCTTTGATTCTAAAATGATATTGTTGGTTTTTTCATCATATTGCACTCGGCCAGAACATGTCATCTCTAAAGTAGAGTTGACAATGTCGATTACCTGCTCTAGTGTTTTGTCCTTGAGTGAGATTCCTGACTTGTCCAGGAATTTTGTAAAGTCGACATACTTTTTGGTGCTCAAAATTGAATGTAATGCAAAGCCGAGTCCGTTTTGGTTTATGAGGTTGATTATCTTGCAGACTTCGAGTGCCTGGCTTTTTGTCATTTCTGACAGGTTGTCGATTTTTAGCGCATCCTTCCACAGAATGGCAAACAATCGTGCCTGGCTTGCACTGAGAATGTCTGTTCCAGAAAAGACTGCGGATCTACCGTTTGTATTATCCATGATGAGAATTTCAGTATCATCAAAGATGAAACAGTTTTGGACCGTCTCTGATGAGCGGATTTTTACTCCGTCTGGAATATTCCTAAATGATTCCGAGCCAATGACTGATACAGGTACAATTAATCTAACATCCAGGTTTCGTCTTAGAACAGAAAGCAATTCTTCTTTGCACTCAGCTAGTATGGACAAACCCCAGGAATCGGCAGTGATGTGAATTGATGTCTTGGAACCATCAATCATTGTTCGCATTCTGTCTGGGACGTAGTTTGCGTTAATGTGGAAATAGCGCTTTTCCTCTGCGCCTCTGGCTTTTTTACTATCTTCGCTGATTTTTTTCATCTTAGTTACTAGGGTGTTCATTGCCTCAACTTTGCCTATCTGTTCATGCACTATCTCATCAAATGCGTCCTCGGGGGCAATTGCCGTGCACATTACCGGCTTTGATTTTGATATTATTGCTAGTTTTTTCTGCTGGAGCTTTAGCAAAACTGGGTATACCTTGGTTCTTGGGAGTTCTGCGTAAAATGCGACATCTGATGCGGAAATCGTACCCTTTGTGATTAAAGTGACATAGGCACGAGCCTCGTACTGGGACAAGCCAAATTCTTCAAGACTTACTGTGATTTCCCGCTCTTTTGCCATGCGTGGTTTTGATGGTTTTGTAGTCAAGGGCGTTTGTCAAATTCAGTAAACAATTAGAAAAAAAGTGTAACCCTCGGGACTTGTTACCGCGGTGACTGCAAAATCCGTGACACCGTGCAGATAAGCAAAACCCAGATCTGTTTTGTAGGTATGGTCTCTAGCTCCGTATTTGTAAACGACACAGTCCAGGTTTTGCCAAACCCGTATGCTATAACGATTAAGCCGAGACTAGAATATTCAATCTATGTTACTGGCATTGTATTAGAAAAGCTGGAACTAGCTAGAGCAGAAATTAACCAAACAAATTCGCAATTTTACTCACAAAATGACGTCTCTGAAAATGCTGACTTTGCAAAACAAGCAGAAATCGAGTCCAGCATTATAGCATCAATAGAGGCAATAAAGTCAGTCAGAAATGTTTTGTTATCGATATCGCAAATCTCTGCAATAGAGCAGGTCTCACCTCTTGTTTCGCTAATCCGCATGATAAACTCGAATATCTAC
The DNA here is from genome assembly GCA_046092065.1 of Candidatus Nitrosotenuis sp. Classification (GTDB taxonomy): domain Archaea; phylum Thermoproteota; class Nitrososphaeria; order Nitrososphaerales; family Nitrosopumilaceae; genus Nitrosotenuis. The sequence continues at coordinate 2,423 of JBJTCW010000029.1, forward strand.
GGACTGGTTCCCACCACTCGACATGATTTGGTGGAACTATCGACTTCTTTGGGCAGCATTGTTATGGATTCGGGGTGCCTTTTGGAGTCAAAGTTTGATTTCAAGCAGACCAACCTCGAATCCAAACAAATCCTAGCTGAGCTTAATTTGATAGCCGAATCTAAAATCCGCAAGCAGTACCCTAATCTCAATTTTTAAAAAGACACACCATGAACTTTGAGAATACTCATTTTGAGCGTGACTTAGGCAAAATTAGGCTTGTTTCCGGACTGGTCAGAAAAAAAATTCTAGAGACAAACCCAAACTATGAATCAAAAGTTGCAAAAATGTCAAAAGACGAACTGGAAGACTTCGACGCTATTTTGGCACTAACTGAACAAATTTTACTAAAGCACCACGGCAAAAAAGAGGCATACACTTTACTTGAGGAATTTGTGGACATGATGAAAAACTGGACCGTCTCAATTGGCGAGGTAAATGACCAAATTCAGGAATTACTAATATCGGCAAAATCTTCAGTATCTGAAATAGAAACCGCAAAAACAGAGGTCTCTAACAACTTGTCATTTGGCGGAGAAACACAAGGTACAATAAATTTAACAAACTTTGTCAACGGAGTTAACACCCAAGAATACCAAGGCAAATCTAAACTCCAATTCGAGCAGTTTGTATAGAAAATGAGTTTGGCACAACAAGAACTAGAAAATAATGCATCAAAGTATGCATCAGATGCAATAAAGCTGGACTCACAAGGCGCCCGAGGAATGGCAATTGCCAATTATCAAAAGGCAATCGACTCGCTAGTAAAATTAATCCAATTATACCCAGATAACAAGCTAAACAAGGTTTACACTGAACGCTGCAGAGCATATGAAAACAGAATCAAGGCTTTGCAGATGAGCCATGGCGTAGACGTAGAGCCAGCCGTGGATCCAAACGCAACTCCGGCAGAGCAAAAGGCGCAACTGGAGAAGAAAAAGGATGAGGATACTTTTGATGATTTGATTATGAAGGAAAAGCCAGACGTTACCTGGAAAGAGGTAATTGGCTTAGATGATGCAAAAAACGCACTCCGAGAATCCATTGTTTATCCAACTCAGCGAGCAGACTTGTTCCCATTGGGTTGGCCAAGAGGCATTCTACTATATGGTCCACCAGGATGTGGAAAGACAGTTCTAGCTGCTGCAACTGCAAATGAAATTGATGGTTATTTCATAGTAGTTGATGCCGCATCCATGATGTCAAAGTGGCTTGGAGAAGCAGAGAAAAACGTCTCCAAGGTATTCAAGATGGCACGCGGATATGCAGAAAAGGAAAACAAGCCAGTCATATTATTTATCGATGAAATCGACTCTCTACTTGGAAATAGAAACTCTGAGGTTGGAGGCGAGGTTCGAACCAAGAACCAATTCCTAACAGAAATGGATGGAATCAACGGCAAAAGCAAAGACATCAAAATGTACGTAATTGGCGCAACAAACAAGCCATGGAGTTTAGATTGGCCATTCCTGAGAAGATTCCAAAAAAGAGTCTATGTTCCATTGCCAACACTAGAAGCAAGAGATGCATTATTCGAGCTATACACAGCACAACTAAAGAAAGACGACAAGGTAAAGTCAATGGATCTGGCAAAACTGTTCGATGGATATTCTGCATCCGATGTCAAAGATGTCTGCCAGTCAGTGCAGCTAAGAATTGTAAACGAGTTGTTTTCGCGACCTGGCTATCACGAGCCAGTAGAAGGCGAGACTCTGCCGCAACCAAGAGAATTGAGCATGGCTGATTTCAAGGAAATAATGGACAGAAGAAAGCCAAGTGTCTCAATGGATATGATTCGCGCTTACTACAAGTGGAGCGAACAGTTCCGAGCACTATAATCATCGTCTTCTAAAAGCGTCTAAAAATTCAACAAGCAAAAAATAACCAAATATTTTCATAAGATGATTAGAAAATCAAGTGAAGTATTATTCAATAATATTTTGGGACCTAGTTTGAGCCTATTTGGACATTTTCGCATCTTGGGCATTTTAGACCATTTGTCCTGTAGCCGCACTTTTTACAATAAATGTTGATCCTAAATGGGGTTTTTGATGATGATGTAATTATTTTTTTGAGCAAAACAATCGCTAGTAATATTCCAAATCCTATTCCAATCCAAACAATGACCATAATTACTGTTACGTCATCATAACATAAAAAATAATGGAGATTGTCTTGATGAACTAAATCTTTATTGTGATTTCTTCTCCATTGTCAATAGGCACTGTTGTAGAAATGACTCTCGGATTGTCTCTGATGTGTTTTAAATACGTCTTCATCAATTTGTTAAATCTTTTAGGATATAGAATATTGTCGGCACAGATCAAACCTCCCACTCTGAGCAATGGCAAACCCGCGTCAAAGTACTCGATATAGCGCTCTTTATCTGCGTCAATAAATATAAAGTCAAATTTTGTTTTTTTGGATTCATGCGAAATTTGTGCTAAAACATCCAAGGCGTTTCCGAATCTTATTTCAATTTTGCCTGCAATGCCGGATTCCTCAAAATTTCTTCTTGCAGCCTGAATTTTTTTTGGATTATTTTCTATGGTGATTATCTTTGATTTGGGGATTGCCTGCAATGCCTCTGCAAACCAAATTGTAGAATATCCTGCTGACGTGCCTATCTCAAGAACTGTTTTTACCTTCATTGCTTTTAGTAGAATATTGTAAAATTTGCCGATTTTTGGCGTGATCGTATGTATTTTCTGTAAATTCTGCATCGCGTTTCCTTTTTTCTGCTCAGTTTTTTCTTGTTTTTCAAGTCTTGCAAGAACTTTGCTGATTTTTCTATCCATACTCACCATGTATCTAGGCGCTAAAAGATCTGTATTTGTTAGACTTGATTATGCATACAAAGATCCCACTCCCAGATATAGCTCTGGCCTTGTGCTTTGTCCACTTTGGGATGAATATTGTCGCCGGAGATGATATCTTATGAGTTTCATCTCCAAGCTGAACCTCATAGATCAGCTTACCGTTTTCAGATAAAATCAGATTAATTTCGTCTACGTTGTGCTTGTGCAGTTTGCCGTATTCTGGTATTTTTTTCTTTGACGCGTCGACAAAATGAACTGCAACATGCATCTTTGAATCTGGAATTAAGGATCTGCTTAGCATGGACAAGCGTCGGATTGGGGCTTTTTGATGAAAAGGAACCTTGTAAAGCGGTTCATTAACTCCTTTTGCTACTAGCTTACGATGATTCTTCACTAGTTATGTTGGGTTTTTTTAATATTAAATCAGAATGAATTTTCTATATAAATAAATGATATATGCGATAATTTGGTAATCATTACCTATGCAACAAGACAGAACCACGGAATGGTTTGTTCCAAAGTTTGGCCCAAGAAATTTTAGAATTGGCATAGGAATCCTGTTTCTACCATACACTTCAATTGTTACTTGTTTTGCGGCATGGGGTTCTCTTTTTGGGCAATTTGAAATTTGGCGATTTATGGCAATTTGTCTTATTTATTTTCTGTCAGTTGGCGTCTCTGCACATTGTCTTGATGCAGTGGGTGGGAAAACAAAGCCATGGGGAAATCTTCCAAAAAAACTGCTTTTGATAATTGCAATGTCTGCATTGGGTATTGCTCTTACAATTGGACTGTACTATGCGTTTTTGGATTCACCGTTATTATTTCCAATAGGAATTGCGGAAGGGTTTTTCCTGTTTGCCTACAATTTAGAATGGTTTGGAGGAAGATTTCACAATAAACCATCAACCGTATTGTCGTGGGGAATACTTCCAGTATTTGCTGGCGCAGCAATACAAACCAATACCATTAATTCTGAAACAGTATTGTTGTCTTTTATTTCTGCAATTGTCACTTATGTGTTGATAACCACTTCAAGAAAATACAAAGAATACAAACAAAACAATGCAGACCCACATATCATACGTAACAAAGAGATAATTCTAAAATCAATAACCTACGGAGTAATTGCCTCGACTGTAGTCTTTTTCATTCTTAGAAGTCTTTTCTAATTCCAACTAGAATAGCTGCGCAATTACCCGTATGATGGTGTATTTTGACATCTAGATTGTACAGTCTCATCTGTTTTTCGTATTCTGTGAGCCAATCGCTTGATCTTATTAGTTTTGGTAGCTCAGAGAATGCATCTTTCCACTCTGGAATGAAATTACCAGCAAAATTCAACAC
>JBJTCW010000030.1:0-2247 GCA_046092065.1 Candidatus Nitrosotenuis sp.
ACTCAGGATTTCGTGAAGTATTGCGGATAGGGTCATCTTCGGACGTGAGGACTGAAGTTCTGATTGTTAGAAGTTCAAAGAACATAAACAGTCGAATATCTTTAACTAATAACAGTTTTAGAATTTTGAAAACTTACAGTATTTATCGAGGATGCCTTGTATGCGCTGTTTTTCTAAGAATTCTGCGGACTCCTCGTTGATAAATAAGATAATGTCCGTGCCACGTTGTGCCTTTTCTATTTCAGTGAGTGTAAATTCCGGGGAACCGTTTGATTCCCATTGGACTGCTTGTGCACCTTCATAGCGCCCTAGTGTTTGAATTTGAACTTTTTCGGCCACCATAAAAGCAGAATAAAAGCCCAAGCCAAAATGCCCAATGATTTGCTCAGCACCTTCTTTGCCTTTGTATTTTTCAACGAATTCTTCGGCGCCTGAAAACGCAATTTGATTGATGTATTTGTCAATTTCTTCGGCCGTCATACCAATACCGTTGTCACGGATGGTTAGGGTTTTGGCCTCTTTGTCAAGGATGACTTCTACTTTCAATTCGCCGAGTTCGCCTTTGTATTCTCCGTTTTTAGCCAAAACATTGAGCTTCTGGCTCGCATCAACGGCATTCGAGACTAATTCACGAAGGAAAATTTCGTGATCTGAATAAAGAAATTTTTTGATGATCGGAAAGATGTTTTCCGTTTGTACATGAATTTGACCTGTTTTCATTTTTTTATTTGTTTTGCTCTCAAACGACAATAAAAATGCCAAGTTTAAAATGCTGACAAATTGACAAGCAACTGCGTTTTTTTTGTCAATTTTGCAGTATGAAATATGCGATTGTTACGGGTGCAAGTTCAGGGTTTGGAGAAGCCATTGCAACTGAGCTTCAGCAGATGGGTTATGGTTTGGTACTCTTTGCCAGAAGAATTGAGCGACTACATGAACTGCAAAAGAAGTTAAACCAAACTGAAGTTTATTGCGCGCAACTAGATGTTCGTGACGAAAGCGCTGTTCAACAATGCATCGCAGCGCTTCCTGAGCATATTTCGGCAAATATTTTTGTCTTGATCAATAATGCCGGATTAGCTGTAGGCCGAGGCCCACTCGATCAAGGTCTTTCTGATGATTGGAACCGCATGCTCGACACAAATGTCAAAGGCTTGCTTTACATGAGCCATGCTGTTATTCCACTATTGGCCAAACACCCATTTAGTCATTTGATCAATTTATCGTCCATCGCTGGAAAAGAAGTATATGCTGGCGGCAATGTGTATTGTGCAAGTAAACATGCAGTAGATGCGATTTCTAAAGCACTAAGAATTGATTTACTTGAAAAGCAAATAAAGGTTTGCAATATTGCACCGGGTGCCGCACAAACAGAATTTTCTTTGGTTAGGTTCAAAGGCGATGACCAAACAGCAAGTCAAGTCTATCAAGGATTTGAACCACTACAAGCCACTGATATTGCGCAGACTGTTGCTTTTATTCTCAGCCGTCCGGAGCATGTCAGCATTGCAGACATCACCATCATGCCAAGTGCGCAAGCTAATGGCAGTCTTTTCAATAGAAACTAATTTAAAAAACACCTTATATGTCAGCCTTTCAAGATTACAATTTCAATCAAAAACGCGCCATCGTAAGAGTTGACTTCAATGTTCCACTCGATAAAAATACGGGTGCCGTAGCAGATGACAAACGCATCAGAGCTGCATTACCAACACTACTACACATTTTGAATAATGGTGGTAGTATTGTATTGTTGTCACATTTTGGCCGCCCAAAAAACGGGCCTGAAGCTATTTTTTCATTGAAACAAATCGTGGCTAAAGTGAGTGAATTGCTTGAAAGAAATGTCGATTTTGTTTCCGATTGCATCAGTGAAGAGGCATTTTCAAAAAGTGCTGCTTTACAACCGGGCAAAGTATTATTGCTCGAAAATGTGCGTTTTTACTCCGAAGAAACATCTGGCGATCTCAATTTTGCTCAAAAATTGGCCCAACACGGAGATTGTTATGTCAACGATGCATTTGGTGCAGCACACCGTGCACACGCCAGCACGACACATATAGCTACTTTCTTTCCGAATGACAAAATGTGTGGCCTCCTCATGAAAGGCGAACTTGATAATGCAAGAAAAGTATTGCACGAAGCTCAAAAGCCTTTTACAGCTATAGTTGGAGGGGCAAAAGTTTCAGACAAAGTACTCATCGTTCAAAATTTATTGAATTTAGCAGATCACATCATCATTGGTGG
>JBJTCW010000031.1:0-1306 GCA_046092065.1 Candidatus Nitrosotenuis sp.
CCGGAGCACCAGTCCTGTCCAATAATACCTGTGCATGTGACTTGAGATATTTGACACCATTAAGTTCTGCTGGGTTTTGCCATGGACTATGTGGTTGTGTCCATTGATCAGCAATCACTAGATCACGGTGAATCTGTCGGACACGCTGACTCATTTCAGACTTTGCATTATCACGTCTGAGAGCAGATGGTATTCCATGTTGTCTGATGAAATCTAAATAGACATCTGGAAATTCAGATTCAGTCTTCATTCCGGCTACAAATAGCATCTTGGAAGTCATACCATAGAAGACTTGTGCACAATAATAACCTTCAATTGACTTTTGAACAGAAAAGTAAGTGTCTGTAGCAATCACTTCATTCAATCTCTTGTGTCTAAGCATTTGGAATCTACTTTTGAGATGACGTCTCATTGGGTAGTGTACAGTAGACTTTGCTAGTTGTGTAGTTTGTTGGAGAGTATGTTGAATGACGTCATGTGGTCTAAAAGCAAAGTAAGGTGATAGTTGTTCATAATCAATCTTACTAGGTAGTGCTTTACTATAATTAGGGACTATCCTGATGGGCGCAGCATGATTGACAGTGGAGTTTAATACATTTTCTGGAAAAATCACTAGTTGAGGATAGTTTCCATTAATTTCACCTGTCTGTGTGTCTTGAGGATCATAAGGAAACAACTTCTTATCCTTAGTGACATTGTGGATTTCAGAATCTATTACTTGCTGATAGAATTTATCTGCAATTTGATCTGAGAATGCTGAAGGGTTCCATGGTTCCTCACACTGTGTCAAACAATACTGCTTCAGTGGTTCAATTTCATTTTTAGTAGGTAAACGATGACTAAAATGAATCATACACCCTGCAAGAGCCAAAGGTACAATGATGGTATCATTGGAACTATGATCAGTAATAGTCATTTGTTGGGTTCCCCCATGTCTATGACAAACAGAATCAATGATGATACCGTATTCTCTTAGTTGAAATTCAGACAATAATGAGTGATTGGATGATTCATTATAAATGGCTTCATGAATGACCAACAAAACAGATTGTCCATTTGGTAGATCAATAGCAGTAGATGCACTAACTATTGGTAGGTTTCTCTTGACAGCAGCTTCATGATCAAATCCAACCACATTTGCTCGTCTAGAGGTATGGATAGCCAGTATTTGCCAACCTTTACACAATACACAAGTATCTGCACCACCATCAAGAATACTAACATGTTGTTTTCCGGTAGAAGTAAAAGACTCATGCATTTTCTATGTAACGTATTATTTGTACTAATACTAGTATAGGCATTATGG
>JBJTCW010000032.1:0-5036 GCA_046092065.1 Candidatus Nitrosotenuis sp.
TAGTCCTAGGACAAATCTCTGGTTTGATAATGTATCAATGGTTGCAGCACCCATTGCAATTAGTGATGGGCTACGAGAATAGATGTTGATGATGGATGAGCCGATTTTTGCTTTTGTCCTGGTGGAGACAGCTGATAACATTGCATAATTTTCCATGCCCCATGTCTCTGGAATCCAAACAGTGTCTGGTTTTCCCTTGTCTGCTTTTTGCGCGCACTTGAGCAGGTCTTCAATAGATAACAGTGAGCCTAGGCTGTATGATATCTTCATAGTATTACTTGGGGGTTTTGCCCTTTAATGCCTTTGAGCATTCCTCTAGGTCCTTGTGCGAATCTATGGAATGCCATAATGCGTCCTTGAATCGTATTCCTGTTAATGCCTTTTTCTTTGCTAGCTTGCGAAATGTTGTCTCTTCAATTGCGCCCTTGGTTGGCAGATCTGCAAGTATTGATACATTATCAAACCAGAGATTTGTCCTAGGACTAGGAACAAGTAGTGTACCAATTATCCAAGGTTTGCACGGATATGGTTTTGATAGACCGTTGCACCGAATGAAAGAAACCGTAGAAATCATCAGACTGGTTTTGTCTGGAAAAAAAATCGACTATACCGGCGAAATATTCAAGCTCAAAGGATTTTCATTACTAGTAAAACCGCCAAGAGAGCACATTCCAATCTATATTGCTGCAGTAAACCAAAAGATGACTGATCTTGTATGGAGGATTGGCGATGGAGTAATTTTCTATCTTAGGCCAATATCTGAAATGAAATCCACGATATCCAAGATGCAAAAGAAAAGAAAAATCGATGTCGCATGTCAGTTCATTACTAGCATTTCAGAAGACGGAGACCTGGCAAAAGATAGAGTAAGAAAGACACTGTCATTTTACATAGCAGTCGGAGAGATATACAGAAAGTTCCTTGCAGAAAATGGATTCAAAAAGGAAACAGAAAACATCTATTCAGAATATCAAAAAATTGGACTAAAATCAGTACACGAGCTAGTCACTGATTCGATGCTACAAGCACTCACTATTTCAGGCTCACCTCAGGACTGCAAAAAGCAGCTAAAACACATCTACGAGGCTGGAATTACCCAGCCAATCATCCAGTTCAACCCAATTGGTGACATTTCAAAATCATTTGATTTGCTGACCAAAACATTCAGTGGTGTATGATGAAAGTAGCAGTTGCAGGATATTCCAATACAAAATTCTCATTAGATGACACCCCAATAGAAAATCTGCTGGTATCTGCCACAAGACAACTATTCCAAAATACAAAAAATCTGTCTCAAAAAGACATTGATGCTGTTTTGGTATCAACAAATAATGAAAAAAGATACTTGGCACCAGTGCTATCTGAGCTAGCTAGGATTGCACCAAAGATATCCCACAGTGTTGAGAACATGTGCAATTCTGGAACAAATGCAGTAGTGTCTGGATTTTCGTATATTGTATCCGGAATGGCAGACGTTGTCCTAATTACAGGCGCAGAGCAGGCGGAAAATCCAGGCCAAATCCTAGACTGGGATTCCTCAAGAGGAGAGTTTCAGCATCCGATATTTTGGGGTACAATATTTACAAAATCCCACAAGAGAAAGTTTGGCACTACCGATGAAGAATTGGCACATGTCTCTGCACTAAATCACAAAAATGCTCAAGACAATCCATTTGCGTACAATCCAAAGCAATACACCATACAAGAAATTACAGAATCAAAACGAGTAACAGAGGATCTTAGGTTATTGGATTGCTCTCGTTCTTGTACTGGAAGTGCATCGATTCTATTGGCATCAGAAAGTGTGGCAAAAAAATACACCGATTCTCCAGTATGGATTGAAGGAATTGGACAAAAGACAACCTCTGCAAGTTTTACAAAAAATGACCTGACCAGCATAGACTCTACAATTCAGGCTGCAAATCAAGCGTATTCCATGGCTAAAATCAGCCCAGATGACATTGATGTTGCAGAGATTCACGATGCGTTTTCCGTATGTGAGTTAATGATTCTAGAAGACTTGGAAATTGCACCAAAAGGAAAGGCAGCTAAAATGATACCGGAATTATACAATACAAACAACAAAAAGATCAATCCTAGAGGTGGACTGATTGGTGCTGGTCATCCACTTGGCGCGACAGGAATTGCACAGATTGCCGAAATAACATCACAACTCCAAGGAGCATCACAGAAAAGACAGGTAGAAAATGCCAAAGTGGGTCTGGTCCAAAACATGTCAGCAGCTGCCACATCATCTACCGTACTGGTGATGAAAAATTGAATTTCGAGTCCGAGCTAAAACAAGGCAGATTTGTCATAGGCAAATGCACAAAATGCCATAACACAAACTGGCCTCCAAGCGAATACTGTTCAAAATGCTTTGGAGAGTTATCATATAATCCAATAAAAGAGCCAGGAATCATAATAGAATGGTCCTCAAAAGACGGTCAGAATTTTGGCATTGTGGAATTTGAAGGAATTAGAATAATGGGAATAATTCAGGGAACCCCAAAACAAGGGCAAAAAGCAATGATCGCAAAATGCATGTTCGATAATTCACCAAAATTCACATTCAGTGTCCAGAATTAACCAAATGCTGATAATACAATAACCTCGGATTCTATAATCACCAATGCTATACTATAGCATTGTCAACCGTAAAACTGCAAAAACCAATTCCAAAAAAGAAAGATAATGTAAAGATAGCAAGAACCAGACGCCAGCGAGGATATCACTGGGAAGATACTCTGGTGAAACGATTCAACGGATTGGACGGTTGGAAAGGATTCAGATTAGGCTCGCCAAGTGTTGGCTTGCCGGACATTTTGGCAGTAAGTACCAAGAATAGCACTATATTCACAATAGAGGCAAAATCAGGCACTACAAATTCTTTGACCGTACCATTTGATCAAATTATTCGATGTCTCAAATGGGTTGATAATTTCGAATTATACCAAACAAGGGAGGTAATCTTTGCGTTCAAGTTTTTATCAAAAAAGAGAATAGGTCTTGGAGAATACGAAAAACGTGAACTGCGCGAATATTACAAGGTCTGGGACAAGTCCAAAAAGATAACAGATTTTGCATGCAATTATGACGGCACCACATGGGCAGTCATAGACCCAAAGCGTCAAAGACTAGACCTCAAGGATTACACAATGCCGTTTGTCAGCAAGAATGCCAAGACTGAACATAGTGACAAAAGTACAATTTAGAATAACTCTTTAATTATCCAAGTTATATCACAATATTATGAGCTTTGAAGACTTTGTAGACGAGAGAATGCTTGTAAGCCATAATGTCTTTGGCGACAAGGAAATGAAGATAAAGATTCTCGAAGTATCAGATGAGCACCCGCCAGTACAATGGAAATTCGGGAATAGAGTCAAGGTCAATAAAATCCTCATTACAATAAAACACCTGACCAACCAACAAGTAGAGGAAGGCGAGTTTGATATTGATACAATAGAAAAAGAGCTCAAAGAGCGCAGCCACTATACTTCTACTAATCGATGGGTCTCTGTAAACGACATCAAAAACGGCTATGTGGTAAATGCCAAGCACGTGAATCTGATCTCAGATGCAGTGGCTCTGGAATACATCACGTTCTGAGTTACCAAAAACTATAAGAAAGTATTCCAAAATCATCAAATCATGTCTTCAAAGGAAATCTCCATTTCAGGCACAGATTACACCATTACACTTACAGATCAAATAGTAAACCAGGTCAACAACCTAAAATCACTATACAGCGCCGCATACGAAGACCCAGAAAGCTTTGAGCAAGTAAGCTCCGAAATCTCTTCCACCATTAACGACATTGCAGCCCAAGCAGAACCGCCAGTATCAGATGATGACCTAGATGGATTCATCCAAGAGATAATCCGAGTAGTGGACAAAAAGGCAGAAGAAATCAAAGAAGAGCTAGAAGGAAAAACTCCAGCCAAGGCAAAAAAAGACATCAAGCCTGCAAAGAAATCAAAAAAATAGATATCATTTTAGCAACAAATCAGCAAAAAAAGCGCAGTTTTAGTTATATTATACTTTGAATTAACTATTCTAAATGAAGTCACATTGCGAATGCGGAATCTGTGGGCATTATGAGGAAAGCGAGTGTCTATCCAAAGAATGCAAGTGTTGCATCAATTTCCATGTTAGGTCCGGCGCAAAAAAGGAAGACTAGTTTCTATAGCAACTACAGTTTTTTGACAAATGCCTTGAGCAGCCAAATATTTTATGATCCTTGCATCCGCACAAGACGCATTTTTTCTCTGACATTATCTTAGTATAGTTCGTACATGTTCTAATAGATTATTCTCTCGTAATGCACTCAGCACAGACAATCGCAAATTCTTGAGCCGAAACGGATCATCAGAATACAAGGGCGCCATGGTACCAATCTCTCGGAAAAACTCGTAGTTTTCCAAGTATAGTCGTATTGGCTTTAGCAGATACTGGTATCCTTCAAGCTCCTGCTTGTTTGCTTGTAGCTTGTTTGCCAATGCCAATAACGCCCCATTAGTCTTGGCAAGCTCACGCTTTATTGTATCCAAGTCTCCAGATTTATCGGATAAATTCTCCAGCGTGTCATACGAATCAGATATTTGTTGTAAAACTCTTTTGAAATAACCATCCAGTTCTATCATTTTGTTTTGGTACAACACCACCATTGAAAAAGCTTGGTCCCATACTATCAATTCAAATTTAAACTAGTAAATCCGTGGCAATTCATTGAAGGATAACGCTTACCTAAAATGTATAGATCCATCATGCGGATTGGAATATCCAATTAATTCTAAAAATATCGAGTGTGAGCGAGGCCACTTACTAGATGTCAAATACAAAAGCAGGCCGTCTCCAGAACTAAAGGAACTATTTTACACTAGACGAAACTCACAGGGAAACATTTTCAATGAAAGTGGAGTCTGGCGATTTCGAGAACTGCTCAATTTCTGCCAAGTAGACACTGGCAACAAAGAGGAATGCTCAAAATATCTAGTGTCTTTAGATGGGGCAGAAGGAAGACAGTCCAAGCC
>JBJTCW010000033.1:0-9738 GCA_046092065.1 Candidatus Nitrosotenuis sp.
TGCATATACTATATCATTTAGTCGCATCATGGATTCGTCTGTCCTTCCTCCCTTGTAGCCAGCATAGACACCAAAGACCAGACCAGATATTACCGAGCCCAAAGCAACTATTACCCCAATGAACAATGCCACTGGCGTTCCCCAAAGCAGTCCTATTGTGATGTCACGTCGGAGCTCATCAGTTCCACTAAATCCGTAAACCTTGCCTCCAAGAATAAGCTTGAAATCTATATCTTGAGCACCATAAACAGATACGACAAACTCGTAATCTCCCTTTAGGACTGTATGGGAATTTTTGTCTGCAAAGATTATCTCTTTTGCACCAAGATTATCAATAGAATACAAGAACTGGCCGGACTGTAATCTGAGGTTTTTTCTGATTATATCATTTGTGGAAAATACCTTGTCGGAATAGTCTATTTCTTGCTGCGAATACGGCAAAGAAGATGACAATAATTGTATTGATACTCCATCGGGTCTGATCACCGTTATCTGTAGTACAGGCGAGCCGGAATATTTTGTGTTATAGTTTAGCAAAAACTCGCCTGGAAAATAGTCATAGGAATAATTGACATGGAATCTTTGTTCTGCTATGCTATCGGAATTGCCTTTTTTGAGTATCGTCTGCGGCGAATACAGTATTTGGTGTTCTGGAATTTTTTTTGCCAAAAACCAGTTGACCCAAACAGGCTGGGCAGATTTTGGCAGCTCAGTCCAGCTAGCAGGATTGTTCCAGTTTTTGTATGTCTCAACTGGTATGGTACAGGCCGTAATGGCAGACGCAATTACCAGGCCTGCCAATATTCCAAGGCCGACTAGGCCCATCTTGTTTTTCCTAAAACTGGCCTTTACCTCAGTATAGTCCATTATCCAGTCCTAATCCTTGGGTCCAAATACCCATACAGCAAATCCGAGACAAAAATGCTCACCAAAAAGAATACCGTCAAAACATAGGTTGCGCCAATTATCACTGGCAAGTCCATTATTGTTATTGCATCAAAGTATAGCCGTCCCATTCCAGGCCAGTCAAAAACTGCCTCGGTGATTACTGCCCCTCCCAAGGAACCAGATAGACTCAGTGCAAGTATTGTTATAATTGGAGGTGCGGCATTTTTTAGGGCACTGCCAAAGATTATCTTGTTTTGTTTTATGCCGATTGTCTTTTTGACAAAGACAAAATCCTCTTGCATTATACCTGCCATGAAATTGCGCACCAAATATGCCCAGGTTCCAAAACCAATCATTACAATTGTGATAATTGGTAGAGTCATGTGGTATAGCAAAGAGCCGAAATAGCCTGGGTCTGTTGGCGGAATCAGCGGAGTTGCTCTGGCAGGAAAAATGGCGTACCAAAAAGAAAACGCAAAGATCATCAAAAGACCAATCCACCATACAGGAAAACTGCTACTAATAATAGCAAATGACGAGGTGATTTTGTCGGTTTTAGAGCCTATTTTACTGCCAGATATTGCGCCTACAAAAATCCCAATTATAGAAATTATCACAGTTGCTGTTGTAAAGAGCAGTATTGTTCTTGGCAGTTTTTCCAAGATAATATCGCCAACTGCAGTAGATCCAGTATCGCTTGTCAAAAACGCGGAATGCCCAAAGTCTAGTGTCAGAATTTTGTACATGGCAAGGCCTATCCTGCTTGGAGAATACCAGGGCTGGTCCAGGCCTAAAATCTTGGTGCGTTTTTGTATTTGAGAATCGACATATTGGTTCAGCTCATCCGTACTTGCAAAGCCAGCTACCAGATTTTTGTTTTCAACTACTTCGGTTCTGACTTGGATTGCAATTCCTTTTTTTAGTATAGCATCCATGTTGGAGCCGACCAAAAGTACCGTAAGAAGCAAAGTAGCCATTAGTACACCAAACAAAACCAGTGCTCTTTTGGCAAAGTATCGCTTGAGGCCCATTATGGTATGATTCAAAATTCAGCTTAAAACCTTAGTGTGATCGAAATCTATTCTAGTCTGGGTATTGTATTTCCAGTAAATGAGTGCAAGCACACTTCGCAAGGCAAAAAAACTCGTAGATGAGGGAAACGTGGTCAAAATAGACGATGATTTATTCCAGGTAAAGTCCTCATCAGACCCTTCAAAATCCTACATGGTGACATCCGATTCATGCGACTGCCTTGGCTTCAAGAATTTCTACAAGTTTCACCATGGAAAGGGAATCAAGGCAAACTGCTCGCATTTGGAAGCCATAAGGATATTTCTCAAGCAGGGCTAGGATGTTCCGGTCGACTGAACATTTTACGATAAAACCAAAGCAGCCCTAGTATCTCTATTTGCTCTATGAACAGAATCAAGTGCAAATTGACGAGCCAGCCATTTGTTGCGTCATTTAGCATTGCATAGGATATGGCAAAGGCGTATTCCAGGTACTGGATTTGTGTAATGCCAATTATTCCATGGACTTGGGGGCCATGCAAAAGTGACATTGTTTTTTGGTCGAATTTCTTTTGAGCGATATTTGATGAAATGACCTGCTTGTCAGAATAATATTCGGTGTTGCCTTTTTCAATTAATAGTATAGTACCTCCAAAATACGCCAAAAACACCATCAAAGTAAGAACTATAATTTTGGCGGATTTTCCCCAAACCGCCTTTGTCATTTGTCTTGTAAAGATTTTGCCAATCTTGCCGAGCTTTTCCTTTTTGACCAATACCACCAGTATTATGGAAATAACAGATGCCACACCAAGCATTCCAAACCAGTTTTGGGCAAGTACTGGGCCTAGGGCTAGCCGCAATGGCAAAAAGATACAACTAGTAAAGCCAAGAATTATGGCCTTTTCTTTTAGGTCTGTTTTGTTCATTTTTTTCATAGCTTGGTTTTGAGGTTTTTGAGATACTTGACGCTGACCCTATACGCCCTGATTGCCGAATAGATCTCAAAGAGCTCCTTGTATGTCGGGCTTAGCCTTTTGAGGTCGTCTCTATCTATGCCAAAATCAGTAATGGTCTGCCAAATGTTCTCAAGCGACACCCCTTCTTCATCTACTAGAATAGATGAGAGATGTTTACCTATTCCCTTGCCTAGACTGACATGCGTTGATATCATGCCCGCCGTGCTTTAGGTCTGATTATATCTACGGTGGAACTAGATCGGATTTTGCAGTTCCAAAATGGAACTGTACTATTTGAAGAATTTGTTGTATTTTAGACCGTGGACCTTTTTGTTGTTTATCTTGGATTTGTCTGGCAGCTTTATCTTGGAATGGTTTTCGGTGTTGTTTTGCTTGCCTACCTCTTGGATTTCATCACTGGTGGTTGCCAGCTTGTCAAAGTATGCCTTTTTTGCGTCTTGCAATGATCCGCCATTATCCAGTACTTTTTGCATCTCGTATTTTGCCTCCTCGTAGACCTGCCTGGTTCTATCCATCTGGAACTTGGCAACATCCTTGAATTTTGGGTCTACCTTTGAGAGGTATTTTTCCTGGGATTCTGTAGAATAGATTCCACTGCCTGGCTTGGTATCGTTTATTGCCGAGTCTAGCTTTTGCTTTGCCACATCCTGTACTTCTTGATGTGCCATTTTTTTTGCCAGAATCTCGGTCTGTTTTGCTTTTCTCTTGTTTTGGTCCTCTACAAATTTTTGGTATTGTTTTTGCTTTAGGGACTTGTAAGTGTCGTTTTTGTAAGTTTTATCAAAATCCCCAGAATAATACAAATCATCAAAGGTGCTGACGTTGGTTCCTATTTTTATCGAGGTTTTTCCAAATCCCTTTAGGTCATAAATCGTGGCAAAAATATTCGCAGAAAACGTTCCCTGATTTTCTTGGGGGCCAAACTCGTATCTGAAACTTCCCTCCTCATCTGTTTTGGTGCTGACGGATTTATCGACAAATCTAATCTCTACTTTGGCACCATAGATAGGCTCGCCTTTCTGGTCTGTGATAGTACCTAGTATTATTGGGCTCTGGCCAGGCTCGATTTCAGCCTGCTCGAACTTGGCTACAATTACCAAACCCCAAGGCTTTGCCGCAAACACCATGGTGTTTCCAAATAGTAGTATGGTAACCAAAACCATGGCCAAAATCGGAAGATTCAACATTTGGATCACAAAACCATTTCTGTTAAGATCGAAAATCAAAATCTCGCAAGTCATGGATCAGTTATTTTTGAGCAATTTTCTGATCCCAAAGATACCGATTTTGTCCAAAATTCGATCCTGATCAGAGATCAGATCGAAAGATCGACATTTGATCATATTTTGGACAAAATACAAAACAAATGATCCATAAACAAAAAATTGATCCACAAAGTATCCCGTTTTGAACGAAAGCTTTTAATCGGCGTATTTTTACGATAGAAATGTTGCAACTAAAATCAATCACTGTTTTGATGACACTACTTGTTGTTAGCATGATGTTTACTCCAGTATCATCTTTTGCAGCAACCAATAGTCAAAATGCTCAAAACATTGCAAAATCTGGTGACTTTGTCACATTGACTGGCGAAGGAATCGACCCAGATGATGACTCTTTGACCATCTCTTGGAAACAAGTTGGTGGAGAAGAAGTTGAACTGACTCCATCAAATACCGTTGCAGAGCCAACCTTCAAAGCACCAGAAGTTGAAAATGGCAGAGTCAAAATATTATCATTCGAATTA
Organism: Candidatus Nitrosotenuis sp.; assembly: GCA_046092065.1. GTDB lineage: Archaea > Thermoproteota > Nitrososphaeria > Nitrososphaerales > Nitrosopumilaceae > Nitrosotenuis. Next base: position 4,626 of record JBJTCW010000033.1, read on the forward strand.
ACCGTCACTGATCCATACGGCGAAGTTGACACTGATATTGTCAAAGTTAACATTTTACCAAGAAACCAGCCTCCAACTGCAGATGCAGGTCCTGACCAATCTATAGAAAAAGGCGACGAAGTCACACTAGATGGCTCTGGCACCGACCCAGATGGAGATGCACTGACTTATAGATGGACACAAATCGATGGTCCAATCATTGAACTAGACGATGCAACCTCACAAACTCCATCCTTTGACACTTCAAGTATTACAAGAAGCACAGGCGTGCTAAGATTCCAATTATCTGTATTTGATGGCTTTGGCGGAATGGCTAGAGACACCATGATTGTAAAAATGACTGCAGCTAAAGCAACCATTGTTTCTGCAAACGCAGGTCCTGATCAAATTGTTGATGAAGGTGACAATGTCCAACTAGACGGAGTTTGCACAGACAAACTAGACAGACCACTATCATACACTTGGGTTCAAACACTTGGACCATTTGTGGAACTATCCTCAACTGCAGACCCAGACCCAACATTCACTGCACCAGAGATTCCAAACGGACCAATCATCCCAACAGCATTTAGATTTACATGTCAAGCCGAAAGCGGCGGAACAGCAACAGATGTTGTTATTGTCAGAGTTAGACCAATTAACGATGACCCAACAGCAGATGCTGGTCCAGACAAGAATACTGCATCCAACAGATTTGTCTACCTATCAGGTTCAGGTACAGACCCAGACGGAGATGTACTCAAATACCAATGGAAACAAGTCAGCGGCGAAGATGTAGTAATTGCATACCCAACAAAGGGCGAGGCAAGATTCAAGGCACCAGAAGTAGCTGGTGGCAAATCTGCTGAATTAGAATTTGCACTAACAGTTACTGACCCATACGGCGGTAAAGACACCGATTCCATGACAGTTACAGTAGTATCTAGCAACGTTAGAGCATCTGCAGACGCTGGCGCAGACCAAGTCGTAGATGAACAAACCGATGTAACTCTAGCAGGCGCTGGAGAAGACCCAGACAGTGACTCCTTGACCTATGCTTGGAAACAAGTAGGTGGAGAAAAGGTAGAATTATCTGATACCGAATCCGCAGAGCCAACATTCACTGCACCAGTAGTAGCAAACGGCAAAGTCAAGATACTAGTCTTTGAGCTACGAGTAGCAGATGAGAACGGCTTCCCAACAAAAGACACAACCAAAGTTACAGTATTACCAGTAAACACACCACCAGTAGTTGATGCAGGCGAAGACCAAAACGTCGATGATGGCGTAACAGTCTCACTAGCAGGCACAGCATCTGATGAAGATGAAGAAGCACTCACATACTTGTGGAACCAAATCGCAGGTCCAACAGTTGACCTGACTACAACAACTGACTTGGCAAGAGGCTTTGTCGCTCCAAAGGTAGGAGTTGACACTGTACTGACATTCCAGTTGGTAGCAAACGATGGTCAAGCAGACAGCGAACCAGACACAGTAGATGTCACAGTTAAAGGAACATTAGCAAAGGCAATGACTGCATATGCAGGCAAGGACCAAAGAGTACCAGAACACTCCCAAGTGACACTCTTTGGCTCTGGCAAAGACCCACTAAAGAACAAGCTATCCTACACATGGAAGCAAGTCTCTGGTGAGGAAGTAACATTGTCAGCAACTGACATTGCCAAGCCATCATTTGAGGCACCAGAAGTAGCAAACGGACAGACAAAGACACTAGTCTTTGAAATCACCGTAAGCGATGACAATGGAAGAACTGCAAAGGACACAGTAACGGTAATCGTTGACCCAATCAACGGAGCACCAACTGCAATTGCAAAGGTAAAGTCAGTGCGAGAAGCACAATAACCGCACTACTTTCATTAACCCATTTTATACAAATATAGTTAGATTTTGGATTTAGAGAAATTTCAAGACGACGTCTATACCATAACAAACAAGCTCGGAAAAAGCCTTGGAGAAAGTGATATCCCAAAGCTAAACTTTGTCAGACAACGACTAATAGAACTATACCAGCAAAACCTGGTCAAGATTAATCATTCTGTTTTGGAATTGATTTGTGCGGCAAACTTGGTTTCAAAGGGATTTTCTGTAGATGTTGAAAAGCCACTGACTGGCTCACTAGTATGTGATCTGTATGGCAAAAAAGATGGTAAAACCGCAATCATAGAAATAGAAACTGGCTTTACGCCACCAGAACATGCACTGGACACTATAGACTATTACATGTCACGTATAGTGAGCAAGATTGCAAGATACAGCAAATACTGTGATTCGTTTTCCCTGGCGACTCCGGTAATTGGAATGATGCCAATTAACAAGATTTTCCTAAACCATCCATCACAGCGCTCGCAATCCGAAATCAAAAAAATAAAGTCACATTGTGATGTTCACTACAAAAACCCGCCAATCGAATATGACGACATTTTAAATGCCAAACTGGACTCGGTATACCTAATTAACATAGACAAGGGCTTTGCAAAAGAGCTCAACCCATCATTGTATTATTCCCTGACTGCATCTATTTTGGAGAAAAGCGAAATTGATTTGTGACGCAGTCCTAAAATATGAGATTGTACTACAAAACAAAATATGATATGTGCTAGCTGCGAAAAACACAAGCATTACGAATGCATTGACTGCCAGAACAACCACAAAACAGAGCTATGCACATGCGACTGTCATCTAGATTCTGAAATGCACAAGCACTAATAGTCCACTTTCCAGCCAGAGCGCATCTTTTTGTCAATATCGTTTGCCAAAACATCCAGTTCTTGGGTGGAGCCAAAGCTTTGGTATGTGAGTTTTTCTAGAGTTTTGACTATGCTTTTTGCCGCCTTGTACTGTGGAATGGAAGGATCGGATAGTTCCCCGTATAATCCAATTCCATAAATGTCGTTCATCTTTGCATATCCTAGTATCAGACCGTTGAATCCAGTTATGACTGATTTTGTTGGGGTCATGGACACATCCATTCTTTCCAACTGCTTTGATAGTTCCTGAGATGTTGTGGTGATGAACGCCTTTGGCTCATCGCGTATTATTCGTGTGGTGTGGAATCCTCCAACTGTATAGATGAACTTGACGGAATATTTTTTTGCAACAGAGATGACGTCTTTGCACAATTCATGCAGTTCTTCTGTAGTTTTTGGCTGGCCTGCACCTCCTCCAAAGACTATGAGATTTTGGCTGTACCTGTAATCCCAGCCTTCCTTTGGAATTTCAATGTGGCCGCCCTTGTCCAAGACATAGGACATTTCAGTCGACTCCGCCCTACGAAACGGTGATGTCTTTTTTGATTTGTTTACAAAGTCAATTACGATATTTCCGACATTTCCCATGTCTTGCATTGCTGCAATGATCAGTGGCTTTTCTATTGCCGGCTCGGTTGTCTGCGTAAACTTCATGCTTGGTTTTGCTGATATGTTGATTAAAACTTTGGCAAAGGATGAGCTAATTTTGGAATAATAATATAATCTTGATCATTTTATGAAAAATTATTCTTGTACTGCGTTGTTTTGCTAAATTTTTTTGCAAAATTGATGCAATAATCGATCATAAATCTCAAGATTCATAAAGGAAAAAAACAACCCAACGAAGATCAACGAGGCCTATGACTAATTTCGGTACCCTAGAATATGTATTGGACAAGTTTTCCGGCACATGGAGCTGGAAGGTAACCGGCGAGCGTGCAGTCGCCATGGTTTCTCAGATAATTCCTCAGGCTTGGTATGGTGATGGGGAATACGAGGCCATAGTTCCAGACGATCCAAAAAATATTACCCAGATAAAGTGGATTATGGATAGATATCCTTTAGAGATTTTATCAAAAAATGTCTGGCAGAAAAAGTTACCACCCTCTGCTAAAGTAATTCCAAAAAAGCCAAAAAAGACGGAACGACTACAGCTGGCAAATCCTGGCAAACAATTCAAGGGGAATTTGCTGAACTTTCAGCGTGAAGGCCTTGACTTTTTGCTAAAATCTGCTGGCAATGCATTGCTTGCTGACGAAATGGGCCTTGGAAAAACGGTGCAGACATTATCCTATTTGGCATCAGAACAAAATGCATTTCCGGCATTGATTGTCGCACCTCTAGTTACTTTGCAAAACTGGCAGCGGGAAATTGAAAAATTCCTGATGAGAAAAAGCAGAAACGGCAGACTTGTTGAAGGCCAAACTCCAATTTCCACAATTATCCGTGTTGGAAAATCCGAGGACATTGGCAAATATGATTTCTATATCATAAACTATGAACTATTATTCAAAAGATACAAGGACTTGGCAAAACTTGGACTGCGCACCATAGTTTGCGATGAAGTACAAAATCTGCGTTCCAAGACCACGCAAAAATATCATGCAATCAAAAAACTGGCAGCACTTGAATCTGTCAAGTATAGAGTTGGGTTGTCTGGCACACCAATCTATAACCGTGGCTCTGAAATCTGGCCCATAGTTGATATTTTGAGGCCTGGACTTTTGGGAAGCTTTAAGGAATTTTGTGAATACTTCTGCTATATCAACGAAAAAGGAAAGGCAATTGTTCTTGAAAACAAGCGCGAATCGCTCCGTCATATGTTGCAAAAACACGTAATGCTTCGACGCAAAAAGACCGATGTTTTATCTGAACTCAAAGAAAAAATCCGCTACAAGGAGATAATCGACTCTGATATCAATTACTATAACAAAGAACTGGAGCGAATCTGGAAAAAACTAGAAGACGAGAAAAAAGAGGCACAAACAGCATTTGATGCATCGACTGCATATCAAAGGGCAATTCAAAGCGAAAGGCAGGCTGCCGGCGCTGCAAAACTCCCACATGTCATTAATTTTGTAAAAAACATCATGGAAATAGAGGAAAGCGTGGTTGTGTTTTGTCATCATAAATCGATTCACTCTTTGTTGCATCAGAGTTTGTCAGAATTCAAGCCAGCATCAATCATTGGCGGGCAATCCGACAAGCAACGACAGGACAGTATCGATTCGTTCCAGAACGGCCAAACAAAACTGATGATTGCAGGCCTTCGAGCAGGAAACGTGGGAATTAATTTGACACGGGCAAAATATGTAATCTTTGCAGAGCTGGACTGGAGTCCTGCAATACATCTTCAAGCAGAAGAC
>JBJTCW010000034.1:0-2622 GCA_046092065.1 Candidatus Nitrosotenuis sp.
ATTATCTATTTAGTGGTGCCGACAGGACCTGCGTGCCATACTGGCGAAAGAGTTTGCTTTCATAATAAATTAAACTAGCAGACCCTTTGGAAATAGCCGTGTTCTCCACTAAGTGTATCGTTGAGTATTCTGAATCTTAACGGATCATACTGCGTTCCCTGAAATACAACCGTCCATTCTCCTATTATGTCGTCTGTACTGCAAATTTTGCGGTTCTTGGATACTGATGGCTTGAAATACTGATTAAAGCCTGACTTTTCTGCGCCATCAAAAGGTATTTCAATATATTTCGTAGTTCCGTTTGGTAGTACAAAAACAGCATTACCTACATCCAATGGTGTTAGCCCTTCTACTGCAATAAAGATATTTTCACCAATTATGTATTCATGCTGATTTATTGCAAATGGTCCCGATCTGTTCCAGTCTATGAATTCACTTTCCTTTTCTGGAGTTGAAACGTCGATTGGACCGACAAAAACTATTGTTGCAATTACCGAAACGGCCAACGCCGCGATCAATCCTAGCCCAATTAACTTTTTGTTCAACTATTACTTTGTCTGGAAAATCAGGTAAAAACCTTATGAAGAATTTTAACCATGATTGCCCCACTTAAATTTTTAACCCAATAAATTAAGTATCACTAAACTTGATATTAGGACATTTTAACTAGGCAATAAACTCGGTTTTTCTTATGACAAAAATATCGCTTCAATGCAGGGAATGCAAGAAAGAATACGAATCCACCTTCAAGTATGTCTGTGAAGACTGCTTTGGACCGCTGGATGTCAAATATGATTTCCCAAATATCTCTAAAAATACATTTTCTGGAAGAGAGCATACCTACTGGCGATACTTTGAACTTTTACCAATTCAAAACAAGGCAAACATTGTAAGTATTAGCGCCGGAATGACACCTCTAATCAAGGCAGAAAAGCTAGGTCAAAAACTAGGACTCAAAAATTTATACATAAAAAATGACTCTGTTAACCCAACATTTTCATTCAAGGACAGACCAGCAGGGATTGCAGTATCAAAGGCAAAAGAGTTTGGCATGTCTGCAGTAGGATGCGCATCAACTGGTAATTTGGCATCTGCCACAGCAGCACATGCAGCAAAAGGCGGTTTTCCATGTTATGTATTTGCACCCAGCGACATAGAGCATGCAAAAATAGCACAAGCACTTGCCTATGGTTGTAAATTCATATCCGTTGATGGTACATACGATGATGCAAACAGAATCGCTGCTCAGATAGGAGATAGCAAAGGGATCGGAATTGTCAATATCAACATGAGGTCATATTACGTCGAAGGATCAAAAACACTGGCATATGAAGTAGCAGAGCAACTGGACTGGAGCGTTCCTGATCAGCTGATTGTCCCAACAGGTAGCGGAGCAATGCTCAATGCAATATGCAAGGGATTTGAAGAATTACAAAGTGTATCGTTGTTAAACAGTGTATCTAATATGCACATGATTGCAGCACAACCTCATGGGTGTGCGCCAATAGTGGACGCCTTTAAAAACGGAGATAGTGAAGTTACACCAGTAGAAATTCCAGATACCATAGCAAAAAGCCTAGCAATAGGCGATCCTGGTGATGGGCGCTATGTCTTAAAACGATTAAAACAATACAATGGCTTTGCTGAAGAATCAAACAACAAGGAAATTCTTGATGCGATACTGCTCTTAGCTCAAACCGAAGGAATCTTCACAGAGCCCGCGGGCGGTGTCTCTGTTGCAGTACTCAAGAAAATGATAGATGATGGCAAAATAGACAAAAACGACACAACCGTATGCTATGTTACTGGAAACGGACTCAAGACAACCGAATCCATCATGGAAGTGCTGACAAAGCCGCAAGTTTTGCCAGCAGACATTGCAAAAATCGCAGCAGTGGTGAACTAGTTGCCAAACATCACGTTCACAATACCTTCTGTCCTAAACAAGGGCGGCGGGGAGAAAAAACTCTCAATTACGGCAGACTCTCTTTTGGATTCCTTTAACAAAGCATCTGATAACATGGGTGATGATTTCAAAAGACGAGTTCTAAACGACGACGGTACGCCACGCTCTCTGATTAACATCTATGTCAATGGTAAGAATGCAAGATTCTCAGGTGGAATGAACACTGTACTAAAAGATGGAGACGAAGTCTACATACTTCCGGCAGTGGCAGGAGGATCTGAATTATCCAGCAAGGAAATCGACAGATATTCCAGACAGATAATGCTGGAAGAAATTGGCTATCAGGGACAGCTAAAACTGCGCTCTGCAAAAATTTGCGTAGTCGGCGTCGGCGGCCTTGGAAATCCAATTACTACTAGGCTCGTCGCTATGGGAATTGGCAAACTTCGAATCATAGACAGGGATGTAATAGAATTATCTAATTTACACAGACAAACAATGTTTGACGAATCCGATGTGGGACAAGTCAAAGTCGAAGTTGCTGCAAAAAAACTGCAAAAACTAAATCCCGACGTACAAATCGAATCACTACCAATTTCTATTAATGACTATACTGCAGGTAGGCATTGATTCCTCATCCAGTGCTGGAAACATGCATGAATAACACGCGCTTTTCCCAGGAATAATAGTAAATGCCTGTCCAGACACTCCCACTG
>JBJTCW010000035.1:0-3114 GCA_046092065.1 Candidatus Nitrosotenuis sp.
GTTATAGCCTTGGTGGGCCATTACCTCACCAACAAGCTGATAGGCCGCAGTCCCATCCTACAGCGATAAATCATTTCAATCACAGGCCATTCCAGGCACTGTGATCTATTGGGTATTATTCTCAGTTTCCCGAGGTTATCCCCATCCATAGGTTAGGTTAACTACGTGTTACTGAGCAGTCCGCCTTGTATTGCTACAACGACTCGCATGGCTTAGTACCAATCCGATAGCAGTCAGGTCCCGCAGGATCAACGGGATTCTTGGTTTACATTAATTACATTTGGAATTGGACGGAATGCACTAATCTTCACATACTCAGATTAGATCAGTTGATCAAATCCTCATTTTGTATGCGTAACTGGAGGCTCGTAAATCACAAAATGGCATAATGCCACACTTCATCACAAGCGCCGCCAAAGCGTTACGTATGCAAAGTGGAGACAAATCGGATATCATATAAACCATGCAGAAATTTTTGCAAAAAATCTCACATTTTTCGATCAAAAATATATTGCTCAATATAAGGCAAGAAGCGGTTTGAGTTCAACTGAGAAAATCTATCGAAAGAAAACTCCAAAGTCGGCATCATTGTTTGCACAGTCAAAAAAACTTCATGTCAACGGAGTAAGTCACAATATTCGGTTTTTTGCGCCATATCCATTTGTCACAAAATCTGCCAATGGTAAGTACCTAATTGATGTAGACTCGAATAGATATGTAGATTTTTGGATGGGTCATTGGAGTCTCATTCTTGGGCACAAAGCAAAGCAAGTTTTTGCCAGAGTTCATGAGCAATTGCAAAATGGATGGATGTATGGAACAGTGAACAAAAACACAGTAGAACTCTCAGAAAAGATTACAAAGGTGGTTCCAGTTGCAGAAAAAATTCGATACGTATCCACTGGTACTGAAGCCACGATGTACGCAGTTAGATTGGCTCGTGCAATAACCAAGAAGAAAACAATTGTAAAGATAGATGGCGGATGGCACGGATATACAACAGATCTTCTAAAGACAGTCAACTGGCCATACAACCAAACAGAAAGTAGTGGACTGACCGATGAAAAACATATAGTTTCTATTCCATATAATGATTTAGAGAAATCAATCAGAATTCTACAGTCCATAAAAAATGATCTTGCCGGAATAATCATAGAACCGATTCTTGGTGGTGCTGGGTGCATTCCTGCGACAAAGGATTACCTAAAAGGAATACAAGAATTTGCCAAGAAAAAAAATGCGCTGTACATCTTGGATGAAATTGTTACTGGATTTAGATTTAGAAACGGATGTCTATACAGTACAATGAACCTAGATCCAGACATTGTAACATTAGGTAAAATCGTTGGGGGTGGATTTCCAATCGGAGTCATCTGTGGTAAAGACCGAGTAATGAAATATGCAGACGCTGGAAAATATTCTAGGACGGATAGGGCATACATTGGTGGTGGTACTTTTTCTGCAAACCCAATGACAATGACAGCTGGAGCTGCAACGTTGGATACATTAAAGAACAGCCCTAGCGTTTATTCAAAGATCAAAAATCTTGGAGAATCAACCAGCAGAAATATCACAAAAGCATTTGATGGTAAAGTCGTTTGTACTGGAAAAGATTCTCTATTTATGATGCATTTTGTGCCAGACGGAGTAACCAGCATTACCAATACTCATGAAGCATCAAGATGCAATACCGAATTGTTACGTAAATTTCATTTTGAGATGATTGTAAAAGATGGCATATTCTTCCTGCCTGGAAAGCTTGGGGCATTCTCTAATGCACATTCCAAGTCAGATGTAAACGCAATAACATCAGCTGCACAAAGATTCTCAGAATCAAATTAAGGCATTGAGACGTGCGGCAAATATGAACATGTGAGCAGAAATCGATTTAAACTAGATTTGCAATATTGCGGCATGGAAGGCCTAGATACGTTGTTGCTAAAAGCAATAACCAAATCAATCCAAGATGAGATGGACTCAGAAAAAATAGACAGTATTGACGCCAGATTAAGACAAGAGTACGGCCTTACATTTCAAGAAGTATTTAGCAAATTTGATAACGTACATAATGCATTACAAAAGTTTGAAGTTGAATTCAAAGATGTTGAAGACAAGGTTTTACGGAATTTTTTAACAATTGACAAATCAACCGCGTCAGATACTTGGCTCATAGTTAAAGACAGGCATTTGGCAGAAATGATTCTAAAGACATTTGCGGATTCGGATAAAAAGATCATTTTAGATTGCATAAGAGATAGGCCAGAAACGATTCCAAAAACGCTCAGCTCGTGTAATCTGCCAAATACGTCAGGATACAGAAAGATGAATCAGCTTATTGAAGATGGATTCGTTGTACCAACGGGATTAACAGAGTCATTTGAAGGAAAAAGAGCCATACTTTACAAAGCAATTATCCAGAAAATTCAGATCAGCATAAACAAAGACAGAGTAGTAACATCAATTTCCATACCAAGGGAATCACTCAGAACGAGCCAAGTCATCAACACAATACCGCACATTAGCCAAAATGTCAAAAACATGCTAAGTTAAGGCCAAGGCATATTTTTAAAACTCTAAGCACATTATATCATATTGAATAACAATCAAGCATATCTTGTACTCAAATTAAGGCCAGATGCAACATATGCTGAGGTTAAGCAAGCATATAGAAAATTGGTTTTAGAGTCACATCCGGACAGAAATAGCTCAGAATCAGACGGTAGAAAATTCAAGATTATTACAGAGGCATATCACTTGCTTAAGAAAAACAATAGAATTCAAAATAATGCGCAGAAAAGTGTCAAGCCAGATCAAGAAAAGTCTACTAGCAGAAAAAATTGGAGAGCAAATCAGAAAAATGAACCTCCAGAAGAAAATTGGGATAGATATACAAAGCAGACAGAGCAGTCCGATCCACGATTTTGGCAGGAATATGTCGGAGAGTTTTGGAAAAACTATGAAGCACGAAAAACTAATCAGACAAAGAATCCGTATGATTTTGAGATCAAGCAAGAAAAAATTATTCTAGTCAAGTCTAGCGTTGATCATAGTTTATGCATCGGATGTTGTAGTTGTGAAACTATTGCTCCCGGAGTATTTCACATAGATAAAAAA
>JBJTCW010000036.1:0-1654 GCA_046092065.1 Candidatus Nitrosotenuis sp.
TGATATGTTCCAATTTTGTTGTAGACGTGACCCGTTCTCAAAACTCTGTCAGCTCCTACGACTACTTTGTTTACCAGATTATTTGCCATTGTATAGCCTACGGCAGTATCTGGAATCAGACTGACATCAAAACCATCGTGTTTAAGCTCAAATGCAGTTAGTCTAGAGCCTTGTTGTATTGGTCTTGTCTCTGTTGCAATTACTTTGATATTTTTTCCACTTTCTTTGGTAGCTCGGATTACTCCAAGAGCAGTTCCATATGCTACAGTTGCTAATGAACCAGCATTACAGTGAGTCATTATGGTATCATTGTTATCAAATAGACTAGAACCATTTTTTCCCATCTTCATGTTTATTTTGATATCATCTTCAGCCATTTCTTGAGCTGTTTTTATGATTGATTGTTTTATTAATTCCACTTGAGCTCCTTGTTTTGCCACTTGCATTATTTTGTCCAGTCCCCATGCCAGATTTACTGCAGTGGGTCTTGTCTCAAAAAGAATTTTTCTCGCTTGTTCTAAATCGGACAAAAGTAGTTCTGTTGTGGTTGCTTTGCTTTGTAATACGGCAAGTGCTAAACCAAATGCGCCAGAAACTCCAATAGCTGGTGCTCCACGGACAATCAGCGTTTTGATTGCTCTGGCAACATCATTATAATCAGAATATTCAACAAAGACTAATTCATTAGGAAGCTTGGTCTGATCAATCATTATGACTTTGTTATTTTTCCATTCAACAGTTTTGAGTAATGATGATGTTTTTTCTGTCAAATAAGATGAATCCATGCTTTTGGTTATTTAAAACAAGCCCGTTAACCATTATATCATCAGAAATAATGATTTAATCAAGTTGTTAGACTATTCAGTACTTGAGAAATTTGATTCTTATGGTATGCATAAGATCTATGATAGATGGCCAGATATTGCTAAGGAAAGTTATAATTCGAATCTTGCCCAAGTTGATTTTAAGAATATAACACATGTTGTTTTTGCCGGGATGGGTGGATCAGGTGCGTTGCACGACATATTTTCGGCAATTCTGTCCAAGACTAACATTCATGTGAGTATTGTTAAGGGATATCATTTACCAAACACTGTTGATTCTAATACAATGGTTGTCACAACAAGTATATCTGGAAATACTGTAGAAACTCTAACAGTTCTAAATTCAGCTAAAAAATCTAATTGTAAATTGATCGCATTTTCAAATGGAGGTAAAATGAGAGATTATTGTTTTAAGAATAAGATAGAACACAGAGATATTCAAATGCATCTTTCTCCACGAGCATCATTTCCATCGTTTTTGTTCTCAATGTTAAGAGTTTTAGAGCTAGTAGTTCCAATAAAAAAAGAAGATATATTTGAATCAATTAACAATCTAGAGGAATTACAAAGAAAAATATCATCAAACAATCTTGTTACCAGTAATCCTTCATTAGAACTGGCAAGATGGATTTCCGCCATGCCGGTAGTTTATTATCCATGGGGCCTTCAAGCGGCTGCCGTTAGATTCAAAAATTCCTTACAAGAAAATGCAAAAATGCATGTGATGATAGAAGATGTGATTGAGGCATGTCATAATGGGATAGTAGCATGGGAGAAAAAATCAAACGCAAAGCCTATTTTGATTAGAGGTCATGACGATTATGTAAAAA
>JBJTCW010000037.1:0-1106 GCA_046092065.1 Candidatus Nitrosotenuis sp.
AAGAACCACTCACACTAGAGATAAAGAGTTTCCTAGAAGCAGTAGAATCAAAGTCTCAGCCAAGAGTACAAGCAGAGCAGGCAGTCAATGTCACCAAAATTGCAGAGGCAGCATTATTATCAAGCCAAAAGGGAGTTCCAGTATACATAGAACTATGAATAAAAAAATGATGGACATGTTGGTGTGTCCAATTGACAAGCAATTTCCGCTGGAACTACACGAGTTAAAATCAAAACAAGAAGTTATACTGGAAGGGGTTCTGTTTTGCTCAAAATGCAACAGATTCTATCCAATTATAGAAGAAATACCAATAATGCTTCCAGACGAGCTCAGGGACAAAAAGCAAGACATGGACTTTTTAGAGAAAAACAAACAGGATTTGCCTCAAAAATTAATTAAAGATGCAAAACCATGGCATCTATAGTTTGGTAACCAATTTCATATCGGACAAGGCAAAACTGGGCAAAAACGTCAGAATCTGGCATTTTGCCTATGTTGGGGATAACACCACAATAGGAGATAATGTCAAAATCGGCTCGCTAGCTCATGTTGACTATAATGTGGAAATCGGTGAAAACACAATGATTGAGGGTCAAGTCTACATTCCGCCGTTATCAAGAATCGGCAAAAATGTGTTCATTGGTCCGGCAGCTGCTCTAACCAACGATCCATATCCACCAAGTCAAAAAATGATCGGTGTTACCATCAAAGATGGTGCAATCATAGGATCTCGTGCAGTTATCAAGGCAGGAGTGACAATCGGAAGGAATAGCGTTGTTGCAATGGGAGCTGTAGTAACAAAAGACGTACCAGATGATACAGTAGTAGTCGGGATTCCTGCAAAAATAAAATACACCAGATCAGAATACGACAAAAAACAGAAAGAGTGGACTAAGGCTTGAGCTGTTTTTGAAATACTTTATTTTTGAGCTTGCTTAGTATTATAATCCAAAATACTACAAACACCAGAGCAATTATTGCCTTGATTATTGATGCAATGAAAAAGTCCATCTCATCTCCATAGCCAGAAATCGTAATCTTGGAAACCATTGTGACCAGTATGCCACCACCTGCCAGCATCAAAGCCCACATTATTGCAATAAATG
>JBJTCW010000038.1:0-7439 GCA_046092065.1 Candidatus Nitrosotenuis sp.
AATTAATGCGGAAGGATGTAAAATCCAACAAATAGTCCGCGCGTGGCTCAGTAGAACGATACATTGACCCATAAACGCTTTGAGCGTTATGGAAATGAGAGGTGTTCTCTCCAGTTCTACGCTTGGGGCCACGCCCGCACATTATTCTAAAAATTTACGTAAATTGTTCAAATCTTGTCTGCAACAAGATTAATGAAAATTTTAAATTAAAATTCAAAGAGGCAAGGCTACATTGAAAAAAGAATTATTCATTGCAAAACTACCGCACCTGAGAAGACACCCTCAACCGTCGGAAGTCTTGCAGTCTCATATAGAGGCGATTCAGGGAAATGGCTTTACCTGGACTGACATTCAAAATCCAGATAGGGCAGAAATAGAAAAACTCGGCAAAATGTACAATTTCAATTCCCTGAACTTGGATGACTCTATCTCTAAAATTCAGCTGGCAAAAATAGACAACTATGACGATCATTCATTTATCATATTACATTTTCCGCCGCTTGCGATAAAGCGTGGCATGTCAAGGTTTAATCAGCTTGCAGTCTTTATTGGCAAGGATTATCTGGTTACCATTCACTATGGCGAGCTAAAACCACTGGTGGACATGGTATCTCATTGTAAAGATAATTCTCAATACAGAAACGAGTTGCTTGGCAAGTCGTCTGGATTTTTGTTGTACAAAATAGTCGATGTACTGGTGGATGATTTGTTGCATACTCTGCGCAGAATTGTAGAAAACCTTGATGAAATAGAAGACGACGTATTTGACGAGAACAAGTCCACTCCAAAAAAGATCTCACTGCTAAGACGCGAAATCACCATACTTCGCAGAATAGTGCATCCATTGAGAAGAACAGAACTGGAGACATCCAAGAACACTCAACGATTTTCAAACGAAGAAGACGACTTGGTAATCCATTTTGATGACGTAGTTGATCATCTTGACAAGGTTGCAGAAACATTAGATGAGGCAAAAGAAACAATGGAAATCTACCAGGATACTGACTTTATGCTCTCTACTGATAAATCTAACACGATACTTGGTGTTTTAACCATAATATTCACATTGACAATTCCGCCTTCTGTGATTGCTGCAATTTACGGCATGAACGTCAACATTCCTGGCGGAATAGAGACTGGAAGCTGGATGTTCTTGGGACCATATACTACGTTTATCGTGGTATTGCTAATGTCTGCAATCCCTGCGTTTTCCATGCTTGCGTATTTTTACAAGCGTGGATGGCTGTTTGACTAAGAATAGCTAATGGAACCAGGGGAACAAGTAATTTGCGCCCCACCAAACCAAGGCTATTGTAATTGCCATGCCGATGAACCAGCCTTTGCCTTGCATACTCGGTCTTTTTTATAGTCGATAATAAATTTGTCCTTGATTCTTACTCGTAGTTAGGTTAATAGTGGATCTGCGGGTTCTGGTTTTTGCGGCCTTCGTAGTACAGTGGCTAGTATAGGGGACTGTGGATCCCCGGACAGGGGTTCGATTCCCCTCGAGGGCCTACACCTTTCATATCAAATCGTGAAAGTGGCTATTTCTCTGGTGGTTCTGATTGTTTGCGCCTTGTCTTTCATCAAATCTACGTCAATATTATGATAAACACCAGACGACTCGCCTATCTTGGTCAAAGCCCGACCCATCATTCCAATACAAACAGAATTACTAAATCTCTGATAATGTGCAAACGCAACGGCAATCAGAATAATTCCTTGCAACAAGAGCTTTTCCTGACCAGTACACATTCTCCAAGCTCCCTCCCATGCTTCATGTGCTTCCCAGAATCTTTCCTCGTTGAAATAAAATATTCCATCTTTGATGTATTGCTCTTTTGTTGTCTTTTCATCCTTGATGTGTCGTGCAATTGCAAGCTCGGAAATGGGTTCTACATTTTTGATGAATTTATCCAAGTCGTTTTTGTTCAACGATATGTCATATTGGATGTATTTTTTTGAGACTCTGGCATCTCGTATTGCTACTTTGATGTCCGAGCAGAGATCAAGTGCTCTTTTTATCAAAAGCCGATTGTCTTTTGGTACAAAACTCTTGTTATTCAGATGAACCATGAATCTGTCCATGATATGTAAAAAATCTGTTTTCTTAAATTTCTTTAAACGTATCTAATGTGATTGTCAGTTATGAAAATTATTCCAGCAGTAAAACAAGCCTCTCTTGTATACACTACCTACTCTGTCATAATGTAGGTGTGAGCCAAGATCTGCATTTCCCCAATGGGCTTTTTGGGGACCATCTAGCAACCAGTTTAACAGTCTAATATCCAGCTTTATTCCCATGTAATTTTCGATTTTGCCTAGCTCATCTGCGGCGATTCGTCGGTATCCACTACCGTTGCAGCTTATTGCAACTAGTAAATTTTCATTGTTGCAGTCGCTCGTATTTAGAACAATCATGGTGTTAGAATTCCATTGGATTTTCTTTCTGATCTTTTCAAAGTTTTCATAGGCTTTTGGTATTTTCTCCCAAATCTGCCCAACTGTCTGCTTTGATTCATTCTCGTATGGGAATTTTCTCTGTGACAAGACCTTGTCAGTGAATTCTTTTTTGTCCTGTCTGTTTATTGGAGTATACTCTTTGTTGCTGGTTTCAGTATTCAAATCAAACCAACAGTCATTGTTCAATAATAATCCGTGATATTTTGTTGGTATGTTTTTGCTCATCCACTCAAATGCATCTTCCAATTCTGGCTCACCTCGATATTGATTCAGTGTATAGTTTTTGCCAGACAAAGTGTATCTACCAGCAAACGGCAGATAAAATCGCGGCTCTAAAATCTCAATGTACTGTTTTACTGTGTCTAGCTTTTTTGCAGCCTTGAGTGATGCCTGTTCTGATTTTTCCTTTTCTGGCATATTATAGCAATGAGGCCAAGACGAAGCTGCCACATATCCTACCAACAGAAAATCGATTTTTCCATACGTTGATTTGATTCTAGACGCAGTAGTTTTGCCAATGTCAAACGGACAGTCGTTCGTGTTTACAATGACCTGTTTTTCGTTATCAAATACGGCCATCGTATCTATCTGAGTTGTTTGGTATTTTGTCTCAAGCATGACGCAGCCCATCAAATTACCACAAATCGTAGGATCGCAATTGTCAGCTGCCAAAATATTGATATGAAAATTATCTTTGAGCCTGGTTCTTACCCCATGTTCTAGCTCAGTTACCTTAAAACCCAAACCCTCAATTTTCTGCTTGAGGAATTTTTCAGGAAAATTATGAATCAGGACAGGGATCTTCTTGTCCAACTTTGATAGCGTGCTGGATGAGCAATGATCAGGATGAATATGGCTGACATAAATGAAATCAAGATCGGAAAAATTCTCCGGCTTGAAATCATATGGAGGATAAATTGCCCATGAGCCAATGTATTCCTCACCGTTTAGCCATGGATCACACAATATCTTGGTCTTTGAATCGCCAGTCTGATCCTCAATTAAAACAGATGCGGAATTGAGCTGCGTTATTTTCATGAGCTACAATTTCTTAAATGCAGTAAATAAATTACTTTGCGCAAATTTCCTTGATTTGCAAAACAGCTAATTCAATATCTCAAAGTGGATCAGCTCGACAAACTGGTATGATTTGGAGTTGTTTGCCTTGTCGCTCAAATTCATCTGAATTAGAGCCCACTTTCCTGGAGCAGAGCCTTCCGGCAAAACCAAGTTGATGTCGTATCTGGCAAGTGTATTCGGATTGCCATCAAAGAATACAGAGTAAAAGTTCTTGTGATAATGGTAATAGTTGTGCTGGATTCCCTGAGGATCACGCAGAATAAAGCTGACCGTTCTTATCTAAAACTCCTGCAAATCTGACATTATCTATTTTCATTATGTCATTGCATAAATCATCAAAATTCATACCCCGCATCAACTAATGTGTTATTAAAATTTACAAGTGATTCTTGTTCTTGATAATGAATTTGCAAAACCCAAATCAAAATAACTAGATGAAGCCCTAGAATAATCCGTATTTGCTTGATTCCATCTCTTCTTTGATGGCTAGCTTTACCCGAAGGCTGGTATGTTCCATTTTCTGGCTGAGCAATGACAGGAATTTTTTCTCACTTCCCCGACCCTTTAGCTTTGTAAAATCAGGGCCCATTTGCTCTGCGAGCTTTTGCACAAGACCAGATTGCACAGATACTACGTAAAAGTGCCAGCCAAATGAAAACTCTGAATCCGTAATAGCAAAACCATCTTTTTCGTGAACCATCTCTTCAAAACCAGATAGTACTTTGGTGATCTCTTTGCTTGACTTGTCATAGTCTGTGGCAGATACGTTGATGTTGATTCTGCTCATGTCCTTATCCGTTTAGAGAAAAATAAAAGGCTCACTATTCAATTAAGTGCTTTACCTCTATGTGGAAAAAATTATCCAGGATCTCAATGTATGCCTGAATAGGCGTAGGTATTTCTTTGGTGCATGAAACTCCGTGGTTTTTTGCATTTATCCATATTGTCACTGTCTGCAGTATTGTAAGAAATCTATCATTTCCAGCGTCTGGGGAGCCAATTGCCTTGGTGTATCTTTCGGCATGCTCCCATGCAGTGGTAAAATCAATGCATTCTGTTTCAAATACGGCCATTATCTGCTCTTTGAAGTTTTTTGCAATGGTAAATGGGGTCTGGTGCAAAAGATATGGAAAGCTTACTTTATTTGGTATTATTCCAGGTAATGGATCAAAAATTGTAATTATTTTGCAGCCGGGCTTGAGCTCGGAAAATCTGGCAGACATTTTTGCAATTATAGAGTCGTCTGAGAACCAAAACAAAACAACTGTCGCGTCTGACAGATCAGAGTCTGTAATGTCTTCGCATCGCGTGAAAATATTTGGATTTTTTTCTATCTGTTTTATCTTGTCTGAATCATTGTCTATTCCTACTGCTTTTGCACCAAATTCCTTTGCAGCTATTCCAAGACTATTGCCGGTTCCACATCCTAGGTGATAAAAGACATCGTTTTTCCCAAGATTTACGAATTTGAAAATGTCCCTTAGCGAGTCATCTAAAAGCTGAACTTCCTGACCGGAGATTATCGATGAAGGTAATGATGAAATGTATTCCTCAATTTTCACACTGGAAATAGATTCTGGAGAAATTTAATCTCTGATGCTCTCTAGCGTAGATACTGCCTGCCATAGTGTCACCCGTACGTATGATGGCAAGTTTGGGTCTTGTGTGACATCGTCAATTTGAGAGATTGCGTTTGCTGCCCTGATTGTGACTGTGTCTTGGCCGGACTTGAGGCTAGTAATCAAATCGGTAAGATTTTTCTTGATGTTTTTTGGTGTCGTAGGACTTGCGGCAACTTGGGTTAGGGTCTGTATTGCTGTTTCAAGTGATTTTTGGTTTTGAGCCTTTTTGTCTACCATGTCTGTTTTTCTATATTGTACTCGCTTTAAAGTCTACACCTAAAACTCCACAAAAACGTTGTCTGATTCTATTACTGTTTTGTATGGCTTGAGATCTCTAATTTTTGCCGGAAACTTTTCCAGCTTGCCACTCATGCAGCTGAATTTAGCTCCATGCCATCCACATGTTATAATTCCATTTTCCAGTCCTCCCTCAGAAAGACTTGCACCTGCATGTGTACAGGTGTCATCACATGCAAAATAACTTCCATCAATGTTTGCAACCAGAATTTCTCTTCCGTCTGCTGATATCTTGGTCATCTTTCCTGGAGGAATCTCTGATGTTTTGCCTACGATTATCTTGCCCACGATTGCTAAGGTCTTGGTATTTCTTAAAAATCTACTGTACGAATCTGACCGTGTTTTCCAGCTTGCCTATTTTCTCAATTTCCATTTCTATCTTGTCACCGTTTTTGAGAAAAATAGCATCTGGCTTGTTCAACATGACTCCGGCCGGTGTACCTGTGGAGATGATATCGCCTCGTTCCAGAGTCATTACCTTGCTGAGCTTTGATACAATTGATGGAATTTTTATGAACATGTTTTGCGTGTTGGAATTCTGGCGCAGTATGCCGTTTACCTTTGTAGTCATTTTCAGGTTTTGCGGATCGGGTATTTCGTCTACTGTAATGATCCATGGTCCACACGGAGCAAACGTATCAAAGCCCTTTGCGCGTCCAAACTGCTTGTCTTGTGCCTGAATGTCCCTTGCAGAAACATCATTGAACACCATGTATCCAAAGATAGAACTCATGGCATCTTTTTCCTCGACATTTTTGGTGTCTTTAGCTATTACTATTGCCAATTCTACTTCATAGTCAAGCTGTTTTACAAAATTGGGACAGACAATCTCCGAGTTTGTTCCATTTAGTGTGGTTCGCGGAATTAATACTATTGCCGGATCAATTGGCGGAGTTAGGTTTTGCTCCTTTGCATGATCCACATAGTTGAATGCCAGGCAAATCACTTTTGGGGGGTTTGGAATTGGCGCAAGAATTTTTGCATCAGATAGTTTTGCAGAATAGTCCAGCTTTGGGTTTTGCGATATTACCTCTTGGTACCATCCGTCAAAGAGAAATTCCTTTATCGATAATGGAATTGGAATTCCTGTCTTTGTTATGATCTCTTCTTTTGTCGCGATTTGTCCATCTTTGACAAATCCATAAGTCTCTTTACCGTCAATTAAAAATCTACCAATCTTCATTGTATCATCACTTGTGTGTGTAAACTGCCTGCAACACCGAATCCTTTCTGCAGTATCCGAATCTTACGAATTGTATTTCCTTTCCCTCTTTTAGCTCGTTATAGTACGGTTCTGTAAAAACGTTGATCTCTTGAAGGCTGGACATGTTGAATTCTTCTCCAAAGAATAATTGCCTTGGAATCAAAATCTTGATCTTTTGCGCATCTTTGTGCGAAACCCAATGAACCTTTGGAATGTCGGCTCCAAGCTCATCGCCAATGTATTGTCCCTCTGCTGGAGACTGATTTGTAATCTTGACATTTCCAAGACCCATGAAACGAATCGCATCTCCTGGCTTTAGCTTTTCAATGTCTTCTGCTTCCAGGTAAAAGCTACCATCGAGCTCTATTGTGCGCTTGCCCATGTCTTTTGTTGGGTGATTAGGCATGGTTATGGTGCCTGATGGCAGGTCTTTGACCGTAATTGGCGCCGGGTTCTTTACCATGTGGAGTCGGATGCTTTCTGGGTCTACTGCCTTTCGATTAAACGACTCTAGTGTTTCAAATGGCGCTAGTGAGTCTGCCTTTGTAAATCCCAATGACAGAACAAACTTTCTGATTGCATCTTGTCGTATTCCGCGTCTTTTTAGCGCCTCTAGTGTCGGAAGTCTTGGGTCGTCATAGCCGGAGACTTTACCTTCTTCGATTAATGGGCGCAAAATTCTCTTTGATACTGGCATTCCCTCAAATCCTAGTCTAGAAAATTCCATGACCTTTGGCTTTCTCATCTTTAGCAGATCCAATATTGTATAGTAC
>JBJTCW010000039.1:0-2791 GCA_046092065.1 Candidatus Nitrosotenuis sp.
AACAATTTCTGCAATCCTAATAAGAAGTGGTGATTTTTTCCTCTTTGATGTTCATTGGATTGCTTGGCAAGGCAAATGTTGGCAAATCTACGTTTTTCTCTGCAGCTACAGAAACAGCTGTTGCTGTTGGGAACTATCCATTCACTACAATAGAGCCCAATGTGGGGGTAACATATGTAAAAACAAAGTGTGCCTGCAAGCATTTTGGAATATCTCATCAGATTCCGTCATGTCTTGATGGAATACGTTTGGTTCCAGTGAAGATTATTGATGTTGCAGGGCTGGTTCCTGGAGCACATGAAGGCAAAGGCCTTGGAAACCGGTTTTTGGATGATGCCAGACAAGCAGATGTCTTGATTCATGTTGTAGATATTGCTGGAACTACTGATATTCAGGGACAACCAGTTCCTCCAGGAACACATGATCCGATGGAAGATGTGGAGTTTGTTGAAGATGAGTTCAATCAATGGTTCAAGCAAATTCTGATGAGGGAATGGCAAAAACTACTCAAGGAAATTTTGCAAAAAACTGCAACTCTTGTTGAGGGAATAACGCGAAGGTTTTCCGGCCTTGGAATAAAGGACTTTGAGGTATCTGATATGATAAAAGAAACCGGTCTTGTAACAAAAAAACCAACAGACTGGACAGAAGATGATATTATGATGTTTGTGACAAAATTACGTAAAAAGACAAAGCCTGTCTTGATTGCGGCAAACAAAGCTGATCTCTGCAAGGACTTGTCAATAATTGAAAAAATAAAAAAAGAAAACCACGTGGTGATATGTAGTGCGGAATCGGAATTGCTGCTAAGAAAAGCGTCAAAAGCAAACCTGATCAAGTATGTTCCTGGAGATTCTACATTTACGATATCCAACGAATCTGTGAATCCTCAGCAAAAACAAGCATTAGATCTGGTCAAAAACGTCCTATCAAAAATCCAAACTACTGGGATCCAAGCCGCAATAAATTATGCCGTATTTGATGTGCTAAAATTCATCACAGTTTATCCGGTTGAAGATGAAACCAAGCTATCAAACAAAGATGGCGTTGTGTTGCCAGATGCTAGACTGCTTCCAGCTGGATCTAATGCAAAGGAACTGGCTGCAACAATACACGCAGATTTGGCAAAAGGATTCCTGCATGCAATAGATGCAAAAACAAAACAGCGGATCAGCGGTGATCATGTACTGAAAGACGGAGATGTAATCAAAATCATATCAAGCATGAGTCGTGGATAGCAATGCTCTGTTTGGGAATAGAAAGCACAGCACACACATTTTCTTGCGCTATAGTGGAAAAAAAAGATAACAAGGGAAAAATCCATTCTGATGTGAGGCGAATCTACCGACCTCCTGACGGACAAGGAATACATCCGCGTGAAGCATCAAGACACCACATAGAGAACAGTGCTGATGTGCTCTCAGAGTGTATCAAAAAAGCAAATGTTTCCATAAAAGATGTTGATGTCATTTCGTATTCTGCAGGCCCAGGCCTTGGTCCGTGCCTGAGAGTTTCTGGAGTAGTGGCAAGAACAATTTCATCGTATTACAAAATACCAATCTATCCTGTGAACCATGCGATAGGTCACATAGAATTGGGTAAAATGCTAACCGGAGCAAAAGATCCATTGGTGTTGTTAGTATCTGGTGGTCACACAATGCTTGCTGCACTGAAAAATAAAAAATGGAGAATATTTGGAGAAACTCTGGATATTACACTTGGACAGCTGCTGGATCAATTTGGACGCTCGCTCGGATTTGCATCTCCATGTGGTAAAAAAATCGAAGAATTGGCACAAAATTCTACAAAATATGTGGAATTACCATATGTAGTAAAGGGAAACGATGTTTCGTTTTCTGGATTAATGTCTGCCGCAAAAAGAATCTCTAAAAACAAACAAGATGCGTGTTATTCATTGCAGGAAACGGCATTTGCTATGATTGGAGAGGCCGCAGAAAGAGCATTATCATTTACAGAGAAAAAAGAATTGCTAATAGTTGGTGGAGTAGCTGCAAACAAAAGACTATCTAGGATTTTCAAACAAATCTGTGCAAGACAAAAGGCAAAGTTTTTCGTATCACCACTGGAATATTCTGGGGACTGTGGTTCACAAATTGCATGGACTGGACTCTTGGAGGCCACAGCAAAAAAAGGTGTGAATATCAAGGATACATTTGTTCGACAGTCTTGGAGATTGGATACAGTACAGATTGATTATTGAGATTTGGCCTGTTCTATTGCCTTTTTGATATCTTTTTCCCAGCTACCGGTACTGAAAACTCCAAATTTGTAGCTGTTTTCTCCGTCTTTGGTCTTTGCAGTTATGCACACTTTTTTTATGAAAAGGCCTTCTTTCCAGACTTTTGAGACATCGCCCAACTGTACATCTAATATTGTTTCTTCTATTCTCTTTGTAAAGTCTGCAATTCTTCCACGAGTCTTGTCAAAGGCGATTCTCTTGTTGGTAAGTGTAAGAATTCCTGGACCTAGGCTGTCTTCACTACAATCCTCTTGTTTTAGTCGCTTTTCTGATTCTTCCATGACTAGATTTTATCAGAATTTGGTTTGGTTATAATGTTAACTTAACAATACAAAGTAAGTTCATAATAATGCCAAAACAATAAACACGTGTATTGAGTCTGAGTTTACAAATTCTAATTGTATTGATTCTATTCTGTGCTTTATTCAATACGGCACTGATTCAAGCCGAAACTGAAAAATCACAAACTGATGCATCAATGAAATATCTAAAGATAAAATCACTGTTTTTGATAAAGGCACAGGAAAATGA
>JBJTCW010000040.1:0-11912 GCA_046092065.1 Candidatus Nitrosotenuis sp.
TTGTTCAGATGGGTGATTTTTCTGGATATACGATTCAGCAGTGCTCCAAAAAATCAATCAAAACCGCACATGTTGCGGGATTTGTCGGCAAGCTAACCAAAATAGCAATGGGCGTAAAGCAGACTCATGTCAAGGGATCCAAGGTGGACATGGATTTTTTGGCAGACTTGGCAAAAAGTTGTAATGCTGACAACAAGACCATTGATGCGATAAAAAAGGCAAATACCGCAAGGCATGTACAAGAAATAGTTGTAGAAAACAGGATAGATGGTTTCTTTGTCGCCCTTTGCAAAAAGGCATATGATCAGATGCGTGTCCACTCTGAGAACAAAGTAGAGATCAAAGTGATTTTGTTTGATTTTGATGGTTGTACACTAGGCAGATACCCCTAGCAAGAAATTTTATTTGACGACAAAAAACGGCATAACATGGATAAAGTTGCAATTTTAGCAATAACAAAAAATGGCATCAAGATTGCAGATACGATAAAACAGCTTTTTCCAAGTTGGGAGATATTTGCTCCATCAAAATTCCAAGACCAAACAACTGCCACATGGTATGAGGATCAAACATCAGCCAAAGTGGGCGAGCTTTTTGGCAAATTTGACGGACTGGTTTGTCTGTTTTCGCTTGGCGCAGTGATCAGACTAGTTGCCCCACATCTTAAGGACAAAAAGACAGATCCTGCAATAATTGTCATTGATGACAAGGCAAGCTTTGCAATTTCTGCTCTTTCTGGACATTTAGGCGGGGCAAATGAGCTGACAGAGGAAATTGCAAAAAAGCTAGGCTCAATTCCAGTGATTACCACCGCTGCAGACGTAAACAAAACCATACCAGTTGATTTGGTTGGGAGGGAATTTGGTTGGAAAATAGATGACGATTCTGCAGTTACAAGAATCAGTGCACTAATGGTAAATGAGGAAAAAATTGGAATATACCAAGATGCTGGAGAGAAAAACTGGTGGAAGCAAGAGCTGCCAAAAAATGTCACCGTTTACGAATCTATTGAAAAGCTAAAGCAATCAGATGCCAAGTCATACCTCATTATTTCAGATAAAATATTTGATGATATAATAGCAAAAAATTCTGTTACATACAGACCACAAACTCTAGTAGCCGGAATTGGAGTACATGGAGACACCTCAAAAGAAAAAATCATGCAAAATCTTGAATCAACATTACTCAAGAATAATCTCAGTCCAAAATGCATTGCAAGACTTGTTTCCATCAAAAAACCCATAGATGTTCAAGGGCTCATTGATGCCGCAAAAGAAATGCAAATACCGTTAGAATATTTTGACAGAGAAGATCTTGCCCAGATCAGCATTCCAAATCCATCCCAAATGGTTCAGTCATACGAAGGAACCCCTAGTGTTTCAGAAGCAGCTGCTCTTAAGAGCTCAAAGGGAAAACTTGTTGTCGAAAAGCAGAAATTCCCACCAGATCTAACAATTGCTATAGCAAGGATTGAAAAATGAAACGCGGACTATTACTAATTGACAGAGGAAGTAGAGAAAAAGAGATCAAGGACGAATTAGACTATATCTGCAAAAAGGTACAGCAAAAGAGCAACTATGCCTTTGTGAATTACTGCTTTTTAGAAGTCGTTCCGCCATTTATCGAGGAAGGACTAGCAAACTGCCTAAAGACAAAGATTGATTCGCTTACCATAGTTCCATATTTTTTGTATCCCGGCAAAAAAGTCAAAATCGCAGTAACAGAGGCAGCCAAAATTCAGGCAAAGACTGACACCAAATTCGTAGTGACAAAGCCAATGAGCATGCACAAAACGATGGTAGACATTGTCAACTCTAAGATAGAGTCTGCTCTTCAGAAAAACAATATCGCATTACCAAAAAATAAAGTTGATGTCATGGTAATAGGCCACGGAAGCAAGGATCCAAATGCACAGATTTCCATTAAATATGTAATTGATAATTTGTCTCCAAATTACAGAAATGTCAGCTATTGTTTTTTGGAAATCGAAGAGCCAAACATTGCGCAGGGAATCCAAAAGTGTGCAAAAGACAATCCCGAAGTATTGGTTATTGTGTTTTATTTTTTGCATGAAGGCGCACATGTAAAAAGAGACATTTACCAGGATCTCAATCCGGCTCTAGAGCAGGTCAGCCTAAAACAAACCATCATAACGGAACACATTGGCACGGATGACAAGATGATCGATTTTATTTTAGAGCGAGCAAAAGAGGTTGAAAATGCAAACTAGGAAGGGCCAGTCCATAGAAGACGAAAGTATGGAAATAATAGAGCGAGAGATAGGCCAGCACCCATACAAGGGACACGAATGGAAGCTAGTCCGAAGAGTGATTCACTCTACTGCGGATTTTGATTTTGCAGGCAAAAATGGCCTGGTATTTCACAAAGACGCAGTAAATGCAGGAATTGAGGCGCTCAAGTCAGGCAAAAACATCATAGTTGATGTAAATGGAATAATCGGCCTTCTCAACAAGCAGAACTTGGCAGATTTCAAAACCAATGTTATTTGCGACATTTCAAACCCAGATGTGGTAAAAGAGGCAACAAGGCTCAACAAAACTCGTGCTCAGACAGCAATGCGAATTCGTGCAAAAGAGATGAATGGAGCCGTAGTAGTAATTGGTAATGCACCAACTGCTCTTTTAGAAGTAATTGCAATGATTAAAGAAAATGTGGTCAAGCCCGGTCTTGTCATCGGCATGCCTGTTGGATTTGTGTGCGCTGCAGAATCAAAGGAAGAATTGGAAAAGATTGATGTACCTTTTATCACAAATAGAGGACGCAAGGGCGGAACGCCATCTGCATCTGCAATTGTCAATGCGATCTTTAAGATAATTCGTGGCGACTAGCTTTTAGAATATTTCACGCAATTACTTACAAAGTTTTTCGCGTGCAATGCTCTGTCAAAATACAGATGCATGTATGATGCAAGAGTGTTATATTGGACTAGCCCATCCTTTTTGTTTTTGATTCCAACACCTATTGATAGATCATATGCAAATTTTGCATCCTTTGGAATAGAGTCGAGCTCGGAATAATGGAATTCGTGTCCTAACAGTTTTGTGTTGTTTTTTGCGATTAAACAATTTGAGGTAATGGTTGCCTTGGTATAGTTGAGCACCATTTTCTGCTCCATTGTAGTAGTTGCATCAAATAGTCCGACCATGGAATATTTTTTGGAATTATATTTGATGGAATTTGTAAGGTACATCAATCCACCACATTCTCCATAGATTGGCATTTCTTGTTCTGCAAGTTTTTTGATTGATTTTTTCATGGATTGATTTTTTGCAAGCGGGCCTCCAAGTACTTCTGGAAATCCGCCACCGATGTAAATCCCAGAGCATTCCGGGGGAGAACGATCAGAAATTGGGCTGAAAAACTCTATTTTTGCTCCATTTCTGCGCAGAGAATCAAAATTGTCATAGTAATAGAAATTAAATGATTTATCCAGTGCTACTGCTATTGTTGTCTTGGTTTTTTCCTGACTAGTTTTAGCTTGATATGAAATCGGTGATGTGCCATGTGCAATTGAGATAATTTTTTCAATGTCAAGGTATGGAAGAATTTTCTTTGCAATTTTTGTGATTTTTTGTTTCAGATCATCTTGTTCTACAGCAGGTATCAGTCCAAGATGTCTTGATTCCAAGGAAAGTTCTTGGTTCTTTGGAATGCAGCCAAGAATTGGAATTTTTAGTGGTGCAAGTGCTAATCTGCACATCTCTTCATGTTTTTTACTTCCAAGCTTGTTTAAGATCAGGCCCACAATTCTGGAATTTTTATGAAACTTGACATAGCCAAGTGCCGTTGCTGCAATAGAACGAGCAGTCTTGCTTGCATCTAATATTAGAATCGTTGGCGATTGCAAAATTGTCGCAACATGATGTGTACTAGATTGGTTTGTTGCGCCAGAAAACCCATCATAATATCCCATCACTCCTTCTATAACAGAGATATCAGAGTTGGAATTTTTTGCAAAGCTTTCCAGCACTGCGTCTTCTCCCATTATCCAAGCATCTAGATTTCTTGTGGAATTGCCAGATACTGCAGAGAGATAAGTCGGATCGATATAGTCAGGACCTACTTTGAAAGGCTGGACATAATAGCCTTTTTTTTTAATTCCATGAATGAGTCCACATGTGATAGATGTCTTACCTACTCCGCTAGTGGCACCAGCTATTACTATTCGTGGTATTTTCATTTTCTATTCCTTTGAAGCAGAACTATACCAATCTTTTTCTATCCTAGGTTGATTTTTTGATCATGGAAAATGCTGGTCTGGTCATAGTATACACAGGAAAAGGCAAGGGAAAAACGACTGCGGCCCTAGGAATGGCTTTGCGGGCAATAGGACACGACTACAAAATTTGCATGATCCAGTTCATCAAAGGATCTTGGCACTATGGCGAGATGAGCTCATCCAAGAGACTAGAGCCGGAATTTGAGCTGACCGCTGTTGGCAAGGGATTTGTTGGAATTTTGGACGATAAAACCCCAAAGGAAATACACCGAAAAATTGCAAAGGAAGCAATTACGATTGCAAAAGAAAAGATCTCATCAGAAAAATACAACATCATAATCCTAGACGAGATAAACTATGCTGTAAATCTCGGACTGGTCGATGTAAATGATGTTTTAGATTTGCTAAAAGCTAAACCAGAAAATGTGACTCTAGTATTGACAGGAAATCATGTGAAACAAGAGATAATCGATGAAGCGGATTTGGTGACAGAAATGAGAGAGATAAAGCATCCATTTCAGAAAGGAATTCGCGCAAAAAAAGGCATTGACTTTTAGACAACATTAAATTATGTAGCCAAAGGCAGAGTGCATTGGTTAGCGAAGAATTTCCAGAAGTTGGCGAAATTGTACTTGCGACAATTGCTAAACTAATGGATCATGGAGCATATGTCACACTGGATGAATACGATAACATACAGGGATTCTTGCATGTATCAGAGATTGCCCCAGGATGGGTAAGATCAATTAACAAGTTTGTGCGAGAGGGCGAGAAAAAAGTTCTCTTGGTAAAAAAGGTAAATCCAGGCAGATCCGAGATAGACCTTTCATTAAAACAGGTCTCAAAAGAACAACAAAAGAAAAAGCTCCTAGAGGTAAAACGAATTGAAAAGGGCAAGACCATGTTAGACGCAGTAAAAACATCTGCAGGTCTTACCGATAAAGACATTGAAAAGCTGGAAGATGCAATTTTTGCAAAATACGACTTTGTCTATGATGCGTTTTTGGACGTAGCAACAAAGGGAATCGGCGCACTGGACGAGCTAAAACTGGCAAAAAAGACAGCTACTGCAATAGAAGAGACAAGCTCCAAGATAAAGCCGCCATCTGTTGAAATTCGTGGAATATGCGAGCTTACATGTAATCAGTCAAGCGGAGTCGAGGTAATCAAAAACGCAATTTTGGATTCGATTGGCGATCAGACATCAAACATTTCTGTTACATACATTGGCGCGCCAAAATACAGACTAAGCGTTACTGGTCCTGATTTTAAAACGGCGGAAAGAATGCTCAAGCCGGTTTTGGACAAGGTCCAAAAGGTAATTGAGAAAAACAGTGGCACTTTTACTTTTACACGAGAAGAATCAAAAAAGACTCGTGAGGGATAATTTTGAAGTTTCAGCTCCGCGTTTGCCCTGAATGCAAAAAATACACCCTAAAAGAGGAATGTCCTCATTGTCAGGCAAAAACCGCAACTGCACATCCAGCCAAGTTCTCCCCAGATGACAAATACGCCAGATACAGAATAATGGATAAATTCAAAGATTAAGAAATTCTGATGGTTTTCATTCTTGCTGCTTCAGTGTCTACTGGCCTGTCAAGCTGATCCGTCTTTAGTGCCGCAATTTTATCAACTACATCTTGTCCTTGTATGACTTTGCCAAAGATTGTGTATTTGCCGTCTAAGAATGGTGCATCGCCAGTCACAATAAAGAATTGCGAGCCTGCGCTGTTGATGTCGGTTCCTCGTGCCATAGATACGACATATTTTGTGTGCTTGAGGCTGCTAAATTCTGCATCAACTGTATATCCAGGACCTCCAGTTCCCCAGGTTCCAGGTGACTGGTCCTTTGTGTTTGGATCACCGCCCTGTATGACAAATGTCGATATGATTCTGTGGAATAGTGTTCCATCGTAGAATCCAGAGTTGGCAAGTTTTACAAAGTTTTCAACTGTCTTTGGTGCGACTTGAGGGTTTAGTTCAATTACAATATCGCCATAGTTTGTTGTAATTGTTGCAGTTGGATTTGCAGATGTCTTTGTTGATGTCGGTGTAGTCACCGGTGTTTGAACTATAGGCTTTGTAGATGGAACATAGTTCTTGTTTATCTCATAGATGAGTACGCCGTTTATTGGTCCAGGATCCTTTCTTAGGAATCCAGGTGACATGTATGCTAGCTTTAATGGGCCGTTTCCATCCTTTGGATACTTTAGATCGTCAATGTAGACTGGAGTATATCCAGAAACATACGATTGGGATTGTTTTTGATTTGCAAGATCAATATAGCTATAGACAGTAAACGGAATCATCCTTCCAAGTAATGTATCATTCCAGAATTCTGGAGTCGAGCTCAGGCCATCATCGTATATGAATTGATGAGTGTCAAATCCTCCAATTCGCATAAACCACTGCTTTTTGCTTTCGTCTCCGCCGCCCTGAACAAAGTATAGCGCAGGATCGTCTGGATTTACTCGTTGGCTTGCCACATAAACTAGAACATAATCAGCGTCCATTTCCTTTAGCATTTGCCATGCGTCATCTGGGTTACTCAGAAATATCTTGGCGATTAGCTCTATTCTCCAATCAATTAGAGTTGCATTGTCAGCAACAGATTTCCTTTCGCCAAGTGTAGTTATCCAATAGCCATAGTCCCACCATGAAGCAACTACAGAGTCTTTTGGAGTGTTTTCCTTAAGGAATGTCATTGCATCAAGCCAGTCACTTGTTGCAATGTTGTAATTGCTACCACCATTCAATATTGTTGGAGGTGCCTTTGCTGCACTAATCCAATTAGAATCAGACGGAGACATCAATGGAATAATGAGGAAAATTGTGATTACTACTAGAAATGAGATTTGGATTCCTTTTGGATGGGATCTGGTGAGTTTTTTGTTTTCCTGTTTTTCTGCTCTAAAGATGTATTTTGTTAAAAGAGCCAGCCCTACCGAACCAAGTATGATCAGTGCGAGAGAAGAGAACAATTCCAGTCTTATGAATGCGGAGCTGATGTAAACTCCAAGCAATCCAAATATTAGTGCAAAAATTTGTATGTCTCTTTTTTGATTCGATTCATTTGTAATATTTTTGAAGATAAGCCATATGCCTATTCCTCCAAATATCATAAAGACTGAATTGAACAAAAACGACTGAAATATCGTAGTTGTTGCGTGTTCTGCCACAGAATCAGTAAGAGGATCCAGTGTTGTCAAAAATGGATTGATTGCGTTTAGGTATCTGAAACTTGGAAGCCCAAAGACGTTTGTGCCAAGTATGCCGATTCCTGCCGCAATAATAGCTATTAGAAACAATGCAGTGTTTCGTTTTGCTTTTTGTTCTCCGCTGATTTTTTGTATGAATGTAGATATTATCAGAAATGCGGTTGGGCCCAAAAGCATTAGTCCGCTTGCCTTACCAAAGAACGCAAGACCTGGTCTTTCAAATGGTAAAAGCGAAATTGCAAGCCCCAAAAGGAAAGCAGGTATTGCCCATCTCAAAAAGCTTGAATCTTTTCTAGTAAATGGCAATGATAAAATGAAGATGCCTATTGGGATGACGAAAAAGTCAGTTCCTCCCCATGCTGAAAAGGAAAATCCTAAGAATATTCCTCCTCCAACCAGCTTGGCCGCAGCTATTTTGTGAGAAGACGATTTTATTCCACTCAGAAACAGATACGTGGCAAGCAGCCCATAGAAAAGACCCAAAGGTTCTGACTTGAACCAGCCAAGTGAGCCTCTAGTGATTATTGGAAGAGATACCGAATAAAGCAATGAAGCAAAGAGTCCTGCAGTAGTACCGCCAATTACTCTGACTAGTGCAAACACAACAATTGCAGTAAGTGAGCCAAATACAAGCGGGAAGATGATTGTGAATCCGTATAGGTCTCCGCCACCAAACACACCATACAACATGGCAGTAGTTACATGGAGCATGACTTGTGAGGTGTTTGCCACATCTCTGCCAAACGGATACCAGCTCATGTCATCGTGCCAGTCAAAGTACGCCGGCAGTCCGTTTTCTACAATGAACTGGGTTGCTCTATAGTTAAAGAATGGATCAAACTCGTTTAGCTGAAAGCCATAGCTTGCTGGCTGGCCGCGAATAAGCGCAGATATTGAAAATGATAATGACAAAACACCAATAATCAGCAAATGATGCAGACAGAACTCAAAGCTGCCTATAGAGAACAGTTTTTTGTTAGAAAGCAATTGGCATTTTCCCCCAAAGTCTGTTTATTACTCTTTTGTGGGTATTTGAACTTGGCAGAAAGTTACAAGTTTTTTGAATGATTCTGCATCGTCCTTGCTACCAACAATACTTCCATAGTGCATCGGAATTGCAAGTTTTGGTTTTACTCCTAGAACAGAACTTGCTGCCTCTTTTGCAGTCATGACATACGTTCCACTTACTGGAACAAAGAACACATCTGGGGCCAAGCCATTCATTTCTGGGATATAGTCAGAGTCGCCTGCGTGATAAAATGTTGAATTGTTTATCGTTATGACAAATCCCACCTTTTTGTCCTCTTTTGGGTGGAATGGCTTTTTTGTCTCTGGGTTGATTTTGTCAAGATTGTACGCAGGAATTGTCTTTATCTTTATTCCAGATATTGTTTTTTCCTCGTTTGGATCAATTCCTAGAATTTGTTTGTTTTTTGTTTTTATTTGATTTAGACATTCCTTTGCGGCTATGATTGTGGTTTTTTCTGTGCAGGCTTTTTGCAGATCATCATTACTTAGATGATCAAAATGATTATGCGATATCAGTACAATGTCTGCATCAATTTTTTTGTCAAGGCGATATGGATCTATGCATACAGTCAAGCCAGAATGAGATAATGTAAAGGTGTCATGGCCATGCCATTTGATTTGCACACCATTGTATTCCATGGTTTTTGGTGCGATATAATCAAGTTAAACCTTTGCTGGCCTCTAGCACTATTCTGTTGTTTGCTATAGATATGACAGAGCCGCCGTTGTTTTTTATTTTGTATTTTAGTTCCTTGTCTATTGTTGCAATTACTCCACCGTTGTTTCTTACATGCTTTAGTATAGAGTCATCCGCAAAACTTCCGCCAATGTTGATTTTTTTGAAATTTTTTATGTATTGTATGGTATTGTTTGCTTCTCTGGATTTTTCTTCCTGTTTTGCAAGCTTGTTCAGCTCAGAAATCACTATATCAGGCACTAAAAACTGGATAAAGCCAATGTCGGTATCAAGAGTTGCAAGATTTTTGATTCTGTGATTAGCCAGATGGATTAGAAAGCTCGTGTCGCATATTACGTCAACCAACTATTCCTGCACCAATTAGTCTCCATCTGTCTTCTATTTTGCGACTCAGCGCTACATTGCTTTTCTCAAATAGACACACTGGTCTTTTGAATTGGACTTCAATTTTTTCTGACTTTACCTTAATTACTTTGGCCAAAACTGGAGCGGTGCCAATGTTAAGTCTCAGTGATTCTCCTGTCTGTATTGGCAAAACCTTGATGTCATTCATTGTTCCTACTGCGGAATCAAAGAGACTGACTTCTAGTTGTGCATCAGGTGCATTGTCTGGTAATGTGTCTGGCTTTCCTATGACACTGCCAACAAAAGAGTCGCTTCTTGTCATGGATGGGTCCAGTTTTGTGCCAATCGCTACCAGTCCTCCCGGCTTGACACTATCTACAATTCCTGCAGCCGTTCCCAATGATACTATTTGAGTTCGGATTGGCTCGTAATTGTTCTTTTTTGGATTGACTATTCCTGGTTTGATTTCGATTTCATCACCGACTGAAAAGATTCCTTGTGTAAGGCTTCCTCCTATTACTCCGCCTTTGATGTCTTTGATCTTTGTTCCAGGCTTGTTTACATCAAATGATCTTAGTACATGCATTACTGGTTCTTTTGATTCCGCTCTCTTTGGTGTAGGAATCGATTCTTCTATTGCGCCAATCAGGGCATCTATGTTTAGTCGCGATTGAGCAGAAATTGGAATAATTGGAGCCTTTGCTGCCTTGGTTCCCTTGACAAATTTTACAATATCTGCATAGTTTGATGTTGCGTCTTGGTATGATATCAGATCAACTTTGTTTTGTATTATTACTACTTGCTGGATTCCAAGAATTTGCAGTGCCAAGAGATGTTCTTTTGTTTGCGGTTGCGGTACCTTTTGGTTTGCTGCAACTAAAAGCAAAGCGCCATCCATCAATGCAGCACCAGAAAGCTTGTTTGCCATGAGGCTTTCGTGTCCAGGACTGTCTACAAAGCTGACTACGCGAGATAGCTCACTTTCCTTGCCGCAGTTTGGGCATGTTGGAGTTGAGGAATAGCCTAATGGGACTTCGCAGCTTTTGCACTTGTAAAATGCCGCATCCGAATAACCTACACGAATTGTAATTCCTCGTTTTAGCTCTTGGCTGTGAACACTGGTCCACTGGCCGGTCAGCGCCTGGATTAGTGTTGTTTTGCCGTGGTCTACGTGTCCTGCTGTTCCAATGTTGACACATGGCTGGTAGCCATATTGTTTAATGTACCAATCAGGTAAAGTTTCACGCCAATGCAATGAACAAGTTCAAAAATTGTACTATCTTAACTTATGCCTTGTTTTCTACTGGAGGAGCTTCTTCAATTTTGATCTCTCCATCATAAGAGCAGTTCAGTTGATAGATTTCTTCAGATATTGTGTTTCCGCGAATCAATCGTCGTCTTCTTTGGCCCTTGTCAACTTGTTTTAGTCCCACTCCTTTTGAAATCAAGACTTGCTTTCTTGCAGAACCATAAATGTCTGCGCGCATTGGAATTCCTGACTTGTCGCTGCCGCCAGTGATCTTTAGTTTTCCTGCAAGACCAGCTATTGCTGCATCAAGTTCTCCGCCCAAATGCAGTCCAATGAAGGCATTTGCCTCTTTGTCCTTGATCTCTTTGGAGACGGATTTTCCTTTCTTGTCCGATATTGTGAGCTTAAAGTTAGCCAAGTATTGAGCAATTTTTTTGAGCGGCTAATAAACCATGTGAAAAAATTTAAGCCATTATTTCCAATTGTATACCATGAAAGAGGAGATTGTGTGCCCAAGATGCAACAACAAAATGGACGACATGCAATCATGCCATATGATTTGCAATAATTGCGGCGCGCATCTTGACTGCTCAGACAAGGGCTCTTTCTGGTAAGTTAGAATCCTGGCCTTCTTGGAATATAGTCAGATGCCATGTTGAGCGCTTTGTCTTTCATTATTTCCAAGTATGTTTCATAGTCGGATTCAAAATTGCAGTGAGGACATTTTACTTTGGTTACATCGTCGTCAAGCTTTGCAACTCTTTCGCATTCCGGGCACTTGGCATCCACGATTTAGTGTATCCTTCAAAACTATATTAACGCTAATTGAAAATCTCGATCTGCGCGGTGTTAGTCCAGCCTGGCAGGACGTCAGCTTCCCAAGCTGAAGGTCGCGGGTTCAATTCCCGCACACCGCATTATTGATTCAGTATGTTTTGAGGGGAATTTTAGGAAGAATAATAGTTCTATAAATTAAATTCATGACTAAGATACATACAATATGAAGACAATTTACATCATATTTGCAGTTGCCGTAATAATTGGAGTTCTAGTTTATTTTGGATTTGTAAATGTGGATGTGTCTCCAAAACAAAAATTCAATGAACGGCTTTCACGGTTAGATGAGCAGTTTGA
>JBJTCW010000041.1:0-20720 GCA_046092065.1 Candidatus Nitrosotenuis sp.
GCATTAATGCTTCTTTAGAATATTCTATTCCGTGCTCATCATTAGAATGCTGACCATATTCATCAATTACGCTTCTAATATCATCACCATTAGCTATAAAGTCGCAATCAAAGCCATAGTCCCGACAAACTAATCTGGTCACGTGTAAAATAAATGATGAATATTATTTATCTATTTCCCAAAGTTGTGTTTTTAGAAAAAACGAGCTTGCTATGATTTCTTATTTTGCTGATATCGGTTTTGGCAAAATACTATCAACAATTGATGCAGTCAGGTTTGTTATGATTTGGATCTTTTTCTCATCTGTTTCCCCAAGAAGTTCTAGTGTCTTTTCCAGTTCTTTCTTTCTTATTTCATCCACGTTTGCATAGACATCAGATACTTGCGGTCCCTTGCCAACAAGTTTCATAGTTGCGGCAAGCACTGCGATCTCTTTTGTAATTATTTTTTCGGTTGCGGCAATTGCCTCTTCTTTTGCCTTTAGGTTTCGCTCTTCCATTTCTGTTATTTGGTCTCGGAACATCAGCTTTGTTCCAAGGAATCCAGAAACAGAGTCATGAACTATTCGCGGATCGGATATGTCAATAATCATGGTTCCCTTGGTCTTGCTTTCCATTGCAAGCTTTAGGTTATCATAGGTTAATGCGAAATAATCTGCAGTCCCTGCAACAAATACAATGTCAAACTTGCCAAAGTCCTTCAGAGTGTCTCGGTATGTGCGAGGCTTGCCTCCCAGTAATTTTGAGAATCCTGTAGCTCGCTCTATTGTCTGGCTGCAGACCTCAAATGGGTACGCTTTTTTGTTTAGCGCCTTTGCAACCATTGCCGCGATTTCACCAGTACCCATCAGCAAAATTGGTTTTTTGGCATCAAGACCTGCATTTTGTTCTGCTATTTTTACTACAATATCTCCCCAAGCTATTCCGTATTTGCTGATCTGAGTAGCATTTCTAATTCGTGTTGCAGTCATTATTACAGTATCAAAGAGTTTGTTCAGCATTGCACCAGATGTGTTTGCAGTTCTTGCTCCAAGGATTGTCGTTTTTAGCTCTTGCAGGACTGTTTCATGTCCCACTATTACTGATTCAAGACCGCATGCAAGTCTGAGCAAATGCGAGTAAACATCATTGTTGAGATAGACTTCGAGAATTTGATCAAAATGATCAATGTCATCTTGCGTTAGCTCAGTTAGTGATTGCCACGTTTCTTTGATTTTGTTTATTATCAGTCCTTTTCCTTCTACTGATCTTAGATCAGGTGAGTCGGTTTCCAGTTGATTGACAGTAAATATTTCAACTCTACTTTGTGTTTGTAATATGACACATTCAGAAACGCCGGGAATTTTTTTGAACGTCTCCGAGGCTGCCTTTAGATCCTTAAAAGAAAATCTAGTAAGGCTGTGCAGTGGTATGTTTCTAAAAGTTACACGTACATTGATTACGTTAAACGAATTTTCTGCCATATGATCACTTTGGAGTTATCTTCCTTCCATTATGAGCACTACGGAAAACATTCATGCCGTAGAAATAACTATCAGTTAATGAATCCAAATATTCCAGTTCTCTTTCTACTTGTGAAATTTCCTCAACGCTAGAAGCTGGATCATTTTGCAGGCGAGCAAGTTTTGTCTTTGCTTGTGCCACAAGATCAGATATTGCAGATTCATAGTTAGATGTGCCAGCAAATTCTGGGCTGAGTACGTGTTTAGGTGCATATTGAGGAGTAGCATCGACTGGAAATTCTTCGACTTTTCTTGATACTTCTTCTTGTTCTTCTTCTGATAGTATTGGTCGTTTTGGAATAAGATCTTTTTTGGAGCGGAAAAATTCTGGCTCGCCCATTTCCCTTCTAAAAATTCTTTCTTCATTTCTCTTGTTTGTCAGAGGTTTTGCCGTAGATGCTGAAGCCTTTGCAATTGCTGCATATTCTTTTTCTGCCTCGGCCGCTGCCTTTGCCAGTGCATCTAGTGCTTCTTGATGTTCTTGTTCAGCTGCTTGCAAAAGCGTTTTTGCTACTGCAAGTTTTGTGGCAGTCATCTCAACTTGAGAGGTAGCGCTTTCCATCAAGCCGCTAGCGTTAGATCCCTGCTTTTCTTTTGGGGTATCCTGAACTTCTGACAACAACCCATGTCAATATGGTTAAAATTTAAGTTTTTACAAACAGAATCTCTAAAACCCAGATTAGATCGGACTAGGTTTTTCTTTGGAAGATCTTGATTGCCTGTGGAGGACAAACGCCTTCGCATGCAAGACAAAAGATGCAATCCAGCTCTCGCGCCATCAGTGGTTTTTTCTCTGATGCGACGTTTCCTGGAGTGTCAAACCATTCGTATACTGAAACAGGGCATGCCTCAATGCAACCGCCATCAGCTACGCAAATATCATAATCAACAGAAACGAATTCTCCCCAAACACCCATGTTCTTGTTGTCGGTTCCTGCACGACCCCAAGTCTTGATTGTGTACTTGTTGCCTGGAACTGTAAATGCAGTTGTTGAAACCATGTGTGCTTTGTATTCCGGATCGATTGGTCCTGGCTTTGCACTGTCATAGATTGCAGCTACTACTGGACCACCTGCCTGAACTTCAACTTCTGGCTTTGGTTTTGGTTTTGCATCAGGAATTATCTTTGCAAATGGAGTTAATTGTTCTAATTTATTCAGAGCATCATCGATTTCGAGTTTTTCAGTCTTGACATAGTATTCGACTAGCTTGTCTGCAAGAATTGTGTTTCTTAGAATGCTGTCAATTATCATCTTTGCAAAATAGTCGGCCTTTTTGCGATAGTCCTTGATCCATTCCTTGTCTCCGAATTTTTCAATTGGGAAAATCTGATAAATAATGTCAACTACTTCACCAGTTACTATTTCGACAGTGACTGAAAGATCCACCTTGTCGTAACCCTTGGCGTCTGGGTCTGGCATGTTTTCCTCAATCCAGTTGTAAGTAGCATAGATTCTGTCTGCATACATGTCCATCGCAAATGTCTTTTTGAGTCCATCAAAGATTGATTTTATCTCCAAAGGTTCTTCAAGCTTTATTGGCATTCTGTAAAGGCCAAGCTTGTATCCGTGCAATGGATATACGCCTCTTTTTGCAGTAGGAGACTCCATTGTGTAGACGCGATCTTTGAGTAACAGCGACATTACTGATATTGCTTCGAGATTATTTTTAAATCTTGTTCAATCCGAGTCGTCAGGACATGTAAGTTCACGCAGTTCCGTGTATTTTTTCTCCATTTTCTCTGCGTGATCCACTGCAATATCATAGTCTTTTTTTGGATAATACCATCTAATTGGGACCCAATGGCCAATTCCGTCCATGTCGTGGATCATGCCCTTGTCAGCCAAAACTTGGTATGTTTCATCCATGGTTTGCTCGCGTACAGTCAAGCCGCGCTTTGTTCTGTCTTCTAAAATGAGATCGTTTTGTCCATCTCGCAGATAGTAAAATGAGCCTTTTTTGAGAATAGGTAGCTCTTGGCTCAACTTATTTTTCTACTGGGTTGCCAATCATGTTGCCCCATTCAGTCCAAGAACCATCGTAGTTTCGGACTTGTGGATATCCAAGTAGGTACTTGAGGACAAACCAAGAATGTGACGAACGCTCGCCAATTCTGCAATAACAGATTATTTCCTTGTCAGGTGTGATTCCTTTTGGAGCATAGTTTTGCTTTAGCTCATCAACTGTTTTGAATGTGCCATCTGCGTCATTTACTGCAGTAGCCCATGGAATGTTTTGTGCACCAGGTACGTGTCCGCCTCTTTGTGCATGCTCCATTGGGTATTCTGGTGGTGCTGTGATTTCTCCGGTGAATTCTTTTGGAGATCTTACGTCGACTAATCCAATTTCCTTTCTGTCCAGAGCACGTCTTACATCAAACAGGTATGCTCGCAGTCCTTCGTCTGGGGGTAATGAGACATAGTTTGTTGCTAAAATTTTTGGCTCATCAGTGGTATAGGGTTTTTTTTCTAGCTCCCACTTTTTGCGGCCGCCGTTCATTATCTTGACATTTTTGTGGCCATAATACTTGAAAACCCAGAATGCAAATGCTGCAAACCAGTTGTTAAAATCACCATATAGAATAACTTCATTTTCAGGCTTGATTCCGTTTCTCGACATCAAGGCTTCAAATTGCTTTTTGTCTACAATGTCTCTAGTTATTGGATCGTTGATGTCTTTTCTCCACCAGATCAGAGTTGCGCCAGAGATGTGCCCCTTTCGATATCCATTTTCAGGATCATAGTCAACTTCAACCAGCTTCAAGTTGTCGTTTGGAGGATTTTTTGATACATAGTCTGTATCTACTAGAACTTCGGGGTGTGCGTAAGCCATTTTCAACTTTTGACCAACCTCATGCATAATTAATTTTTTCCATATCAAAAAACTACATTTTTTAAACAAAGTCGCATAAAAACAAAGGGTTGAAACTAAATCGCGTAGGTATTGTATCCAAGTTCGGCTCTGAAGAATCTGAAAACGCCGCCAAAAAAGTGGCAAAAAAATTCATTGCAAGCAAAGCCGAGGTCTTTACAATAGCTCCGGTAATAGTAGAAGGAGCAAAAAGAATAGAATCCGTAGAAGACCTCAATGACAAAAAACTCGACCTCGTAGTTACGATGGGCGGAGATGGTACTACACTTCGCACATTTAGAAGCCTTGCAAACGAGGTTCCTCTTTTGACAATAAACGTTGGCGGAAACAGAGGAATTCTCTCAGAGATAACACTGGACAAAATTGATGCGGCCATTGCAGACATGAAATCAAACAAGGTTTGGTTTGACAAGCGAACACGTGTAATTGCATCAGTAAATGGAGAAGAGTTTCCTCCTGCACTAAATGAAATATACATCAATCGTCAAAACATGACAAAAACGGCGGAATTTGAGATAAAATTCCAAAATGATATTGTAAAGCACAAAATGGACGGAGTAATGGTTTCAACGCCAAGCGGATCGACTGGACATTCATTTTCACTTGGAGGACCAGTCTTGCATGAAAGCCTCGATATTTTGATCATAACTCCAGTGGCACCAGTTCTAAGATTGCTTCCGTCAATGGTTGTGCCGGATGAAAAAGTCGAAGTCATTTGTTCGCATGACACCAATATTGTGATGGATGCACAAGTGATCAAAACCGCGGGATTCGAAGAGTCGGTTGTAATCAAAAAACACCCAAAGCGTGCAGTCTTTGTCAGATTAAAAAAACGTGGATTAAGACAGATGAGCAAGCTTGGCGTCTAGTGTTTATGATGCCAGTGCCTTTTACGCAGGAATTCCCTTTGCTTCACCAGTACAAGGCATAACCACTACTATTATCTTTGAAGAAATAAAGCACATCAAAAAAAATCACGGCGCACTAGACACACTGCTAGAAACAGGCAGATTGAAAATCCAAGATCCAGATTCATCCAGCACTTATACAATTACCAGTGCAGCAAAAAAAACAGGCGACATTCAAAAACTATCCAAGGCAGATATTTCTGCAGTTGCACTTGCATACGAGCTAAAGACAAATCTTGTCACGGATGATTTTGCAGTGTCCAATCTGGCAAAAAATCTTGGCCTTCAAGTGACCCCCATAATGACAAAGGGAATCAAGGATGTCGGAAAATGGATTCATTATTGCGCCGGATGCAAAAAAGAGTTCACAGGAGAAGAGTTTTGTCCAAACTGCGGAAACAAGCTAAACAGAAAACTACTCAAGCGGTAGTCTTTTTGAATACCAGTCCATAAACGAGCCATCATACAGCCTGACCTTTTCAAAGCCAGCCATCTTTGCCTGATAGTATAGACTGGATGCTCTGTGTCCGTGCATGCAGTAACAAATGATTTCTTTTTCTTTTGGAATCTCTCGTTGCAAGAAAAGATTCGATAACGCTTGCTGAGAATTCAATAACAAACCATCTTGTCCTATTCCATCCGTAAATGGAAACAAGACAGAGCTTGGGATGTGGCCGCCAAAGAACTCTTGAGGACTGCGGGCATCAAGTATTGTTATCTTTCCAATTAATCCCTGTAGTTCTTCAGCTTGAATTCGAATGTTTTCTTGGATTTGCGGAACAAAAGTAACTGGTGTTGACTTTTTTTGAGCACGTGTTATCTCTAGTCCCAGTTGTTGCCAGGTCCCTATTGCCGCATCTAAAACTTTCGTGTTTTTTTGTCCAAGATATTGCAATGTCCATGCAACTCTAAACACAGACGGGTCCATCAATTCCCCTGCAACAACTATAGTCTTTTCATTATCAATTCCAAGCTCACCAAGCAACTGCGATGCTTTTTGAGGGTCTGGCGCCAAGTGAGCCCCAGCCGGACTGATCTCGATTAACTGATCAACTACTAAAGATACAGAATTTGGAATGTGTCCATACGAATATGAGATCTTTGGCCTCGTATCAACAATGACCAAATCGGAATCATTGAGATGTTCTTTGAGCCAAGAATGTTGGATGAACATGTCACAAGTCTAGTGTCTTCTGATTTGATTCTTTGTGTAGCTTGCTTTGCTGGTCCAGCATTTGTTTTATTTTTTTGGCCCTTGCCTCCCCAAGCCCTTCTACTTTGGCAAGATCTGCAAGTGAGGCATTGAGGGTTTTTGATGGCGAGCCAAACTTGGCAAGCATTCGCGTTGCCAGTTTTTCTCCAATTCCAGGCAAACTGCACAAAACCGAAAGCTGCTGTCTTGATAAATTGTCAGATTTTTTTATTTTCTTCAAAAATGGTCCGCGTAAAGATTCCTTTCTTGAGCACATTGAGACCAATAATTTCGCACTATGAGTAGCGCTAGGTGTTGGGACAATTGGAATCTTAAAGTCAATTGCCACTGCGGAAATTGCCCCATAGAATACTAATGGGTTTTCCACTATTTGCTCTATTTCCTCTACATTTCCTTCCATCAGTATGACAGGATTTGCAAAGTGTTCTTTGAGCCTGCTGCACTGATCAAAAAGCCTTCCATCAAATATCGATGATATCAAATCAGATACAGATTTACGCTCTACAATTGTTTCTGGCGCCACAATATAGTCACCTACTGGAAGTGTCTTTAGCTCCAAATTGATGCCTACTGCGCGAAGCAAGTCAGGAATGCCGCTTTTTTTCTCGCGTTCATCTACTACTATGCGAAGATTTTCTATTTTCACAATATAACTAGAGTTATCTGATATTTATTGAGATGGTGGTTGTTTTTGGCCGCCCCGGATCATTTCGTTGATTTTAGTTTCCTGTTCTTTGATGCTTTCTTTGATTCTTGTCTCTTGTTTTGCAAGTACAGTTGATCTTGTATTTGCTAGTTCTTTTCTCTCTTCCAGTTCCGCAATCAATGCGGTTTTGGTAGATTTTATCAGAATTGTTCCAGCATGTTTGTAGACAGGATCAGTATCTGCTACTTTTTTGAGTTCTTCCAATGAACGGTCAGATTCCATCTGTTCCATGTCAAGTTGCTGTTTTTGTGTCATTATTGAT
Organism: Candidatus Nitrosotenuis sp.; assembly: GCA_046092065.1. GTDB lineage: Archaea > Thermoproteota > Nitrososphaeria > Nitrososphaerales > Nitrosopumilaceae > Nitrosotenuis. The sequence continues at coordinate 7,462 of JBJTCW010000041.1, forward strand.
TGCAAGTTTTGTTGAGATTGCTGTAATTTCATTAGTTGTTCTTGCAACCATGGAGGAATTTGTTGGCCTTGTGACATGATTGAAATCTCTTTGAATTTCTTATAACCTTAACGATTCTAAAGAATCGGAGCTTGCCTGGACCAGTCTTAGTGTAGAGTTGAGGTTTGCACGCAAATGAGCTATTTCGTCTGCTTTGATTTCTATTTTGATCGTATTTTGTGAAATAGAGAGTTTTGTCTTGGTAGGATTTTCAGGATAAAATCGATTGTCTGCATTTAGTGAATCAAAAATTGCTCTAGTCTTGTCTTTGTCTTTGATTGTTATAATAGCACTAATTTTCGACATCGTATGCGGTTCCAGCAACTTTGTATCCGCATTTTTTGCATGACCAAATTCCCACTGCCTCTCTTCCGAATTTGAGTGAGCCACATTTGGTACATTTTCTTTTCTCTTTTAGTAAGGAATGTACCGCAGAGAATTTCTTTCTGTGCTTGATTCCGTATTTTTGTCTGAGACCTTTTAGCGATGCGCCTTGCTTGAGCATTTAACTTCTACCTGCTTGTTTTAGGATGTCCCTTATTTTTGCTCCGGTTGCAATGGAGATTTTGCTGCATTGGAAGAGTTGTTCTGGAGTAAAACCATCATGGCCTCCTTTTTGGATTGCGCAAATGTTGCCAGCTGCATTTGTGGTAATTGTAATTCTGCCTTCCATGCATGCCCATTCATCTGCATTGGGGTCAACAATTATGGTGTCGCCAATTTTGCCCATTGTGACAGAAACTGGGATTGTGGTAATTGGCGGTGTAGAGAATTCTCCTTCTGCTTTTGATACAGTGCCAGTAGTGGAATCGTACTTGAATTTTGGAAGCTTGCACGACAAAACGCTTGCAACAGATGCATAAGAACAGGCATCAAAGAGGTTTCCATCATAATCAGTTACAGAGTTGTCAATGAATATGCCGACTACTGATTTGTCTTTTTCTAGGACTAGTTGTTTTAGGTCAACCATTCCGCTTTCTCTAATTCCTCTGTCTACAACTCTTGCCAGCTCAATTACTTCTTCTCCTGGTGGACCTGGTTCTGCTGTTGGGTCTGCCAGTGGCAAGATTTCTGCAGTGCAAATGAAAATACCTCTATCACCTAAATCTGGAAATGGCTTGTCTGGCTGAACTTTAACACCACATACAACTTCAGTGTCTCCCAGTCTAACTCGTGCCGAGCCTTCTGCCTTTGGAATTACTCCAGTGTCAATTACTAGTGGTCTTGGCTCATCCAATGCACGGCCGTCAACTCTTTGTCCTTCTTTGAGCAGTGCAAGAATTTTTTTCTTTTTTAGATCATCAATTATTGTAGTTGAAGTCATTTTGCGTCATCTCCAAAGAACTTTTCCTGTAGTGCCTTTTTCTGCACTTCGTATACTATTTTGCATCCTTCTAGTGCAGTGTTGACGCATTTTTCATATTCCTGCGGAGTCAAGACTCCATCCAATTGAATTAGTGTGACTTTACCCAAGTTTGGCATGTATGCTACTGGCATGTCTGCTTGGCCTTCCTGGTCTTCCTCATTGTTGATATCCAAGACTATAGTATCTGCTACTTTGCCTGCGGCACATGCTGAAACCATGTCCCTCATTGGAATTCCAGCGTCTGCTAATGCAACGGCTGCAGCATCAAGAGCTGCACATCTAGAACCACCATCGGCTTGTAGAATTTCTATGAAAACATCAACTACTGTTCTTGGGAAATTTTCCAACATTAGTGCTGGTTCTAGTGCTTCTTTGATTACTTTGGAGATTTCTATTTCTCTTCTGGATGGTGCTGGGTTTTTTCTTTCACCTACAGAAAATGGCTGCATGTGATATCTGCATCGCAAAATACCCCTGTCTGTGTTTGCCAAGTGTTTTGGATGGACATCTCTTGGGCCGAAAACGCCAGCCAAGATTTTATTTTCACCAAATTCAATATATGCAGAGCCGTTTGCGTTTTTTAAAACTCCAGCTTTAATCATAATTCTGCGAGGCTCGTTGATTTTTCTGCCGTCGCATCTAATCCCATTTTCATCTAGCAGTACAATGTCTGTTTTCTTTACACCCATGATTATTCACTATTTGATCCTAACATTTGTTGTATTTTTTCAGTCAGATTTGGAACGTGTGCTTGTTCTTCGACCGTTTTGATTGCTTCTATGGCCTTTAATAATCCCTCTGGCTCTTCGCCGGAGACAACAACAAATCCGTTTTGTCCTATTGTGATTATTGCTTTTGTTGCGCTTTCAATTGTTTGAATCATAGAACCACGCTTGCCAATCAATCTTGGAACTTTGCTTGGAGAAATTTTTAACAGTTCACCGTCATCAATTTTGCCCAAGTCCCTGTCAGAAATTGTAATTAGTGGATCACGTGATCTGTCGGAATTTGCAACGCGTGCTGCAATCAGATCACCTGTCTTTAGTCTAGATGTGAGATCATCTACTTTTGGGTTAAAGTCTCGCCCAAAGACGTCCTGTGCTGGTAAGATACCTGCATAGCACGAGTTGATGTTTAGCTCCCATGATAATGATGTGTGTGATTTTACAATACCAATGATAAAGTCATCAATTCTTGGAATGTACATTCCAGTTAGCGGGATAACTCGAACGCCGCTGTCATAAATTTCAGAAATTCCTACAGTTGTTGCAATAATTTTGTCGCCATGAAGATGAACGTTTTCTTCTGCTCTGTAGGGTCCGGTTGTGATTACATCGCCAGGTATGACATATTTTCTTTTGATATCATCCATTACTTGACCATCTCCACTGTTGCAGAGCCTTTAGTAATAGAACCTAGTCTATCGATCACGTTTGCCCTTGCGCCCGCAGGTATTTCTAGTATTGCTTTAAGTGATCCATTGTTTTGCCATTCTTCTTTTTTCAGTGTGCCATTTGACTTGAGAACTGCATAAGACTGACTTGCATATTGCGCAGGAACTGAAATGTCTAACAACATGTTTTCGGATTTTAATGGAATTATACTTCGAAGTGATTCCACAACATCCTTACATTGCTCTTCAGTATTTTTGAAAGGATCAATTGAGATTCTTGCTTGCTCTAATGCCTGCTCGATTCGCAATGGCGGATGTGGTAGGTGTGATCTTGGATCGACGTATGTCTTTGCGATAAACTCGATGATCTGTTTTCTTTTTTCTCCAACCATTTTACGTCTTTGATCGGTGGTTAGATTCAGGTCACCCTTTTTGAGAATTATTTCAATGATTTCACCAGTATCTTGGGTTTTGAATGCCTTGAGCAGTTTTTCAGTGGATGCCCGGGTTCCCTTGTTGGAATCAGTATAGACCTCATCTGATACTAGAACTGTAGATGAGTCCTTTCTTTTGCCAAGCTTGTATTCCAGTGCCGGATCAGGCTTGACTAGGATCTCGAACTTTTCCCCCGCTACAGAGTGCCTGATTACGGTTACGTCTGCCATGGGTTGGGTATGAAATATTGGTATTTATCTCTGTCAAATTTGGCTTCAAGCCCACGCTAGATTTTTATGTGGACTTGGAAAAATTTTTTCAAATTGCCTTCTTTAGAGATAATTTCACAAGACAAAAACCGCATGTCAGTCAAGATAAAGGGCGTTGCTTTACAGTACGCAAACGCACTGAGACGAATATGCCTCAACGGCGTGCCAGTCTTTGCCATTGATACAGTAGACATGATTGACAATTCCTCAGTAATGTCAGATGAAGGAATTGCCCACAGACTAGGTTTAATCCCAATCAAGACAGATCTGAAAAGATTCTCAGAGCCACACCTATGCTCTTGCAAAAGCCAAGCAGGATGCTCAAATTGCAGAGTAATGTTTGTAATTGATTCTGGCGATACAGATACCACCAGAAGCATCATTTCATCAGAATTAAGCTCAGAAGACCAAGCGATAAAGCCAGTTTCTGACAAAGTCCCAATTGTCCAGATTGCTCCAGGACAAAAGGTAAAGCTGGAAGCATATGCAAGACTTGGACGCGGAACAACACATGCAAAATGGAATTCCGCAAACGTTTCAGTCCTGACTCATACTGACAAGCCAGATGAGTTCATTCTTACTGTGGAATCAACTGGTGCGTTATCACCAGAACAGATAATCACTTTTGGTGCTGATGAGCTTGCCAACAGACTGGAAGAATTTAAGCAGATTATCACAGAGCTCAAAGCCTAATCATAACATTATATTTGGGTTCCAAAAGCGCAATATCTATGACCAATCAGCTAGTCCAAAACATGGTAAAAGAGCTAAAGTCAGCATCAATTAAGAACAAGGCTCCAATTTGGTCCAAGCTTGCCGAGCAGGCACTAAAACCAGGCATTGCACAAAAGCTGATCAACGTCACAAAAATAAACCGAGTCACTGCTGATAATGATGTTATCATAATCCCAGGCAAAGTTTTGGGAACAGGCAGTATTTCTCACAAAGTCACATTATGTTCATTTTCTATTTCAACTGCAGCCGCAAAGAAAATCAAGGACGCTGGCGGTAAAATCATCTCATATTCAGATTTGATTGCAAAATTCCCAACAGGTAAAGGAGTCAAAATAATTGGCTGAGCAGCAACCACAGTCAGTAGTAGTAGACGGAACAAATCTTCTTGCAGGCAGACTCAGCTCAAACGTAGCAAAACTCTTGCTTCAGGGGAATAGAGTAACTATTGTTAATTGTGAGAAAATTCTCATCAGCGGAAGAAGAGGAAACATTATTCAAAACTACAAGGACTTTTTGGGAATAGCCAGCATTTTGCACCCAGAGCACGGTCCATACCACCCACGCAGACCAGATACCATAATTGCAAGAATGATTAGAGGAATGCTTCCAAGAAAAAAGCCATCAGGAACTGCAGCACTACGAAGACTCAGAACCTATGTCGGAGTGCCAAGTGGACTGGGCGCATCCAAAAAGACTAGTTTTGATAATGCAAAAATAACAAGACCAATTGCAAACTATACTAGCATGTCAGAATTGGCAAAGGAGGTCGGATGGAATTGACCCCAAAGACTGAAATTTATTTTGCAACAAGAAAGACATCCCGAGCTCATGTATACATAACAAAAGGAACAGGTAGAATTAGAATCAACAACGTACCAGCAGAAATGATTAACCAAGAATCTGCAAGAGAGGTAATTCTGTCTCCGCTAGAAATTGCAGGAGATCTTAGAACAAAGATAGACATTTCTGTCAGAGTAAAAGGTGGAGGATTCATGGGTCAAGCATATGCAGCAGCAACTGCGATTTCTCGTGCACTCACAGGCTGGACTAAATCCAAAAAAGATCCAAAGGACCATCCATTCCCAAAACAAACAAGAACAGACCTCAGAAAAAGAATCAACGATTTTGACAAACATCTCCTAAGCGGCGATGCCAGAAGAAAAGAACCAAAGAAGTTTGGCGGACCTGGCGCACGAAGAAGAAAACAAAAGTCATACAGGTAGATTGAAAGCAGTAATCTTGGCAGGCGGCAAAGGAACGCGTGCAAGACCCTTTACTGACCATTTTCCAAAGGCAATGATTCCAATTGACGGCAAGCCAATGATTTCACACATCATAAAACACCTTTCTTCATTTGATTTCATTTCAGAGATAATCATAGTGTGCGATTTGAAGGGATTTGGCGGCCAGATTAAGAACTATTTTGAGAAATCAAAGAAAATCAAGTTTGTCCAGGATTCTGCCAGTGGTACTGCGGGGGATTTGGCACATTTATCAGGAATCATAAAAAACGAGTCGTTCTTTTTGTGGTTTTCAGATAATCTTTGTGCGCTAGATATAAAAAAAATGTACAAACATTATTCTGATAAAAAAAGTCTGGCATGCATTGCCACTAGACAATTCCGAAAAGAAGAAACAGGATTTGCACAAGTGAATAATGGAATTGTGTCGCAATTCATTGAAAAGCCAATCATAAAAATGGAGAATCTAGAGTGCACTGGGATCTATGTTTTGTCTAGCAAAATAATTGACATGATAAAATCAAAATCAAAAAAGAACCTCAATTTGTCATATGACATTTTGCAGGATTTGTCCAAAAAAGATAAGGTCAGCTCCTTTGATATTGGCAAAACCCCATGGGTCGATGTTGAATCCCCAGTCATGCTAGAGCGCAAATCAGAAGACATTAAAAAAATAATCAATCAGATAAATCAAGTGTGAGATTTTTCAAATAAAGAGATCTTTGCCTCATGTTGTAGTGTTATAGCAATATCATCAAGACCTTCCAGTAGAGTTTTCTTTCGGGATTCATCTATGTCAAATGATATAGATTTTGAATTATACAATATGGTTTGAGAGGCAAGATCCACAGTTATTATAGAACTGGTTTTCATCAAATCAGATACAACATCTCTTGGTAATGCAATAGGCAAAATGCCGTTTTTGAAGCAATTATTATAGAAAATATCTGCAAATGACGGAGCAATTACTACATCAAATCCATAATCCTTGATAGCCCATGCTGCATGTTCTCTGCTAGAGCCACATCCAAAGTTGTCACCGCTAACCAGAATATGAGAGCCGGAATATTTTGGATCATTTAGGGTGAACTCTTTTTTCTGGTTGCCGTTTTGATCAAAGCGCCAATCATGGAACAAAAATGCTCCAAATCCAGTTCTCTGGACTAGCTTTAGGAACTGCTTTGGAACGATTTGGTCAGTATCTATGTTTGGCCTATCAAGAGGAGTAACAATGCTTGAAACATGATTTATCTTTTCCATTATATCCATTCCCTAACATCAACAAAGTGTCCTGCAATTGCGGCAGCTGATGCCATAATAGGACTGACCAAATGAGTTCTTCCGCCAGCACCCTGCCTTCCTTCAAAGTTTCTATTAGATGTACTAGCACAACGCTCTCCTCTTGATAAAATGTCTGGATTCATCCCAAGACACATGCTACATCCAGAGTCTCTCCACTCAAAGTTTGCTTCTTTGAAGATTTTATCAAGGCCCATTTGCTCTGCCTGTAATTTTACTTGCTGAGATCCTGGGACCACCATCACTTTGACATTTGGTGATGCCTTTCTTCCCTGAATTATGCTTGCAGCCTCTACCAAGTCTTGCAGTCTTGCGTTTGTGCAAGATCCAATGAATACTCGATCGATTTTGATATCAGTTAGTGGTGTGCCAGATTTTAAGTCCATGTAGTCAAGTGCATTTTTTGCGGCAACTTCCTGGCTAGAATCACCCTTTGCAAATTCTGCAGGATCTGGCACCATATCTGTGACATCTGCAGTCATTGCAGGATTTGTTCCCCAGCTTACCTGAGGAATGATTTGTGATGCGTCAATTGTAAAGGATTTATCAAATTTTGCATTATCGTCTGTTTTGAGTGCGTCCTTCCATTGCATGACCAAATCATCATAGTTTTTTGGAATGTATTTTCTTCCTTTCAAATAATCAAAGGTTTTCTGATCAGGTGCGACAAGACCTGCCCTTGCGCCTCCTTCAATAGACATGTTACATATTGTCATTCGTTCATCCATGGATAAATCCGAGATTGCCTGTCCTCGATATTCCAAAACAGTGCCAGTACCGCCAGCAGTTCCAATTTTTTTGATTATAGATAAAATGATGTCTTTGGCAGTAATAGCATGATTGTTTTTTCTTTTTCCATCTACTTTGATTTCATACGTTTTTGGCTTGTCCAATACTAGACATTGCGTTGCCAAAACATGTTCCACATCAGATGTGCCTATTCCCAGAGCAAACGCTCCAAATGCACCATGTGTTGAAGTATGCGAATCACCGCAAACTATTGTGGTACCAGGTAGTGTGATTCCAAGTTCTGGTCCAATCACATGTACTATTCCTTGATATGGTGAATCCAGACCAAACAACGGAATTCCAAAGTCTTGGCAGTTTTTTTCCAGCGTTTTGATTTGTGTTGCTGATATCTGATCCACTATAGGCAATGAGCGATTTGTAGTTGGAACATTATGGTCCATTGTTGCAAATGTCAAGTCTGCCCGTCGCACCTTTCTTTTGTTCATTCGAAGACCATCAAATGCCTGAGGTGACGTTACCTCGTGCACCATGTGTCTATCTATGTAAATTAGTGTACGTCCATCAATTTCATCAACTTTGTGAGCATCCCATATTTTCTCAAACAGAGTCTTTGCCATGGATATAATCAGCTATTTCCGTATAAATTACTCTGGCTTGTACTTGAAGAGGCCACCAGCCTCTATAATTTTGGCTACAATCTCTGAAAACGGCTTCATGGCATAAGTTTGGTTTTTGGTTATGTTTTTGATCTGGTTTTTGCTAGTATCCACTTCTATTTGGTCGCCGTCTGCGATTTTTTTGTATGTTTCATCATCAACTTCTATTGGAAGCAAGAATCCACCATCTACTGCATTTCGATAAAATATTCTGGCAAAGGAAACTGCAATCACACCTTTTACTCCGCACTGACTAAGAGCAATTGGTGCGTGCTCCCTTGATGAGCCACAACCAAAGTTTCTCCCTGCAACCAAAAAATCACCTTTCTGCACTCTGGAATGAAAATTGGGATCGATTCCTTCCATTGCGTGTTTTGCAATTTCGTCATAGTCGTGCAATTTTAGGTACTGGCCTGGTATGATTACATCCGTGTCAATGTTGTCTTTTTCATATTTGATTACTTTGCCCATCTACAAGTCACGCGGATCCGTAATTTTTCCAGTAACTGCAGAGGCTGCAGCAACCAATGGAGATGCTAGATACGTCTGGGATTCTACATGACCCATTCTTCCCGGGAAATTTCTATTTGTGGTACTGATACAGATTTCATCTTTTGCCAATACTCCCATGTGTGCACCACAGCATGCACCACATGTTGGTGGGCCAACTGTCACACCAGCATCTAGAAATATTTTGATCAAACCATTTTCCATTGCTCTTTTGTATATCGATATAGCTGCTGGTAATACCTCGGTTCTGATTTTGACTTGGCGTCCTTTGAGGATTTTAGCTGCTGCCTCCAAGTCTTCGTATTTTGCGCCAGTACAAGAGCCAATGTAGGATTTGTCCAGTTCGACTCCGGCAATATCGCGGACTGTGGTTATGTTTTCAGGAGAGAAGGGTTTTGCAATTGTTGGTTCTAGCTCCGATGCTTCATATTCGTATGTCTTTGCATAGTTTGCGTCCTTGTCGCCATAAACCGGTGTGTATTTTGTCGCGCCACGCTCTGCCAAATAATCAAAAACCTTTTGGTCCGGCTCTATGATTCCGTTTTTGGCTCCAGCCTCTGTTGTCATGTTACATAGTGTTAGTCTAGATTCTACTGACATGTCAGAGATTCCAGTCCCGCCAAACTGCATTGCATAATATGCAGCGCCTTCGGTTCCAATGTCACCAATTATTTTTAGAATCAAGTCCTTTGCCATCATATGATCAGGCAATTTTCCATTTAGCTTAAAGTATAGGGTCTCTGGGACCTTGAACCATATTTTGCCATTTAGTAACACATACGCAACATCGGTATGGCCTAGCCCGCATGCAAATGCACCCAGTGCTCCAGTTGTATTTGTATGAGAGTCGCCTCCGACATAGACCTCTCCAGGTAACACCATTGCCTCTTCATGAGATAAGGTATGGCAGATTCCATACTGACCCATTCCATACTTGAAGTGTTTTTCAATTCCATATTGTTTTGTGAACTTGGTTAATTTTACAATGTTTTCAGCGGAAATCTTTTCGGCAGATGGAACAAAGTGATCCTCTGCAACCCAGACCTTGGATGAATTCCAAAGTTTGTCAGTTGGGATGCCTTGTTTTTGGAGTTTTTCAAATACCTTGATCACTCCAGGCCCTGAAACATCGTGAATCATCGCCTTGTCTACATTTGCAAATATGATATCGTCTGGAGATATGGTGGATTTGCCAGATGCTCGTGCGAGAATCTTTTCGGTTATGTTCACAGAACAAAGATCGGTCGATTTGAGATTAAAAGCTTTGGAGAAGGATAAAAAATACGAAAACCGCAATCATACCATGAAGATCATTCCAATCAGGACTACAAGAAAACAGTCCAGTTTTGATCTATACAAAGACCTGATCGAATCCACCAAAGGGCATACCCTGGAAACAGGCGACATTATTGTAATATCAAGCAAATATGTTGCAAATTCACAAGGTCGCCTACTAGACATTACACGGACAAAGCCATCCTCAGATGGAATTGAGCTGGCAAAAAAATACCAACTGGATTCAAAATTTGCAGAGATTGTCTTGCGCGAATCCGATAAAACACTCGGCGGAGTCACTGGGTTTGTTCTTGCGTCAGCTGATCATGTTTTGGCACCAAATGCAGGAATCGACAAGTCCAATGTAAAAAAAGGCACCATAGTTTTGTATCCAGATTTATCATATGACATAGCAGAGAATCTGAGAAAAAAGATCTTTTTAGAAACAGGAACTCATGTCGGAATAATTCTAGTCGATAGCAGATTAATGCCTGCAAGGGCTGGAACCATAGGGATTGCAATTGCAGTGTCTGGATTTGAGCCAATACAAGATGTCAGAGGCCAAAAAGACTTGGATGGTAACCCGCTCAAAGTTACGATAAAAGCAACAGCAGATAATCTGGCAACAATAGCAAATCACAAAATGGGGGAAGGCTCTGAATCCACGCCAATTACTATAATCAAAGAGTCAGGAACAAAGATAACAACAAGAAAAATTAGAAATGATGAAATGGCAATATCGTCTGAGCTTTGTGTGTACATGCGTGGCTTTGCTAACTAATTTAAATAAACCAGATTCAAAGTTTGGCCAATGCAGTATCTGACAAAATATCCAAAGACAATATCCTTTGATGACGGAAAAAAACACGATATCAACATCGACCTAAAGGGAGTAGAACAGCTCACAGTAATTGTGAAAAAAAGTGCAAAGGAAATGTACGATATACTAGTCAACGAAGGATTTACCAAGGTAAAGTTTGAGCACAAGCAAGAATCACAAATAGGTGATGGATTATCGCTAAAGCTCAAAAAGCCATGGGAGATGCATTTGAGATTATTTGACAGAAAAAATGGTGATGTAGGAATTGAAGCCGAAGTCGAAGTATCAAGGGATTATCTGCAGCATTTGTTTTGCCAGAGAACGCCAGTCATTTACGAAATAGAAGTATTGCTTAGAAAACACCAAATCGAGTACAAAATATGGCATAACCAGATAAAAAATCACATCCAAGACATACTAGACGATTACAAAATAACGCTAGCAACGCCAAATATTCCTGTTTTTGCGTGGAAGCCGATGCTGTTTTTCATTGGCACTGTAGGCGTATTTTACCTGTGGAAATACCTAGATACCATATTTTAGCTTGAAAACTTAATTAGAAATTTTTGCAAATAAAACCAATGAATGATGATTATCTTTTAGCAGGACTAGAACATTATGGTGTATCGCCGTGGGAAGCCGAAGTCATTTATGGTTTGCTTTCTGAGCGATTCAAGGTTCAGCAAAATGAGATCGAAGAACAAGATCCGGAATTTGTGAGTTTGGTAAATGTCTCAATTCCTCTTTCATTTAATGAGGAATTTTTCAAGTGGTTTGAGTACAAAAGATGGGACAAAATAAAGTACATTTTCAAAGAGATGAAAAGACGCCGTGGTAGAAGAAATTCACTCAAAGTTAATGTCGGTTTTCTTGGATCTCCAAAGATAGAGTTCTCTTTGGATGTTGATGAAAAAGATACTTTTGATAATGCGCTTGAAAAGCTCGATTTTGTCGTAGAATTATTATCGTATCATCTTAACTTTGAGAATATTGAGGATGTGTCCAAAGTCATTTACAAATTCGACATTGAAACACGAAAATGGAAAATGCATACATTATTTGCAAACAACAAGAGATTTGTTTTGACAGACAATGCTTGGAAAATGATTATTTGATGTCTTTTTCCAGCGGCTCTAATAGAGTGTGCAGTTCTTTGTATTTTGAATCCAAGAATTCTAAAGATTCAACCAGTTTTTTTGATTTGCCATATTTGAAGCGAATCAATTCCCTGTGATGCCAATAGTTTTTTCCATCACTTAGTGACAGAGTTGTAAAATAATCTGGCCCCTTGACGGAATCCGGGATTTTGATATTATATGGAAATAGAAATTCTGCGATAAACCATTCATCACCATCTGGATAGTCAGAGCCTGTATCAACATCAAAGAATATGTGCAGTAAGCTAGATTGCATCAGACCGTCGTCCTGTATGCTAGGATGCTTGATGTTGGATTTGCCAAAATCCAGATTCAGCAAATTTGGCTCAAAATACCCCTTGATTATAGATTTTCGAAATATCTTGTTTGCATCTGTCAGGTTCAATTACAGATGATGGTAGTAAAAGCGAGGTTATTTTAATTTCCGTTAAGATTGAGCCCAATTGCGGCTGGGAAAAATATTAATTCATATTTTTGCAATATACGTTACATTTCCCATTGGGTTTTTTTGTAATAATACAGATTTAATTCCCGAATCAATTTTAGAAGAAACTATCATTAATTGTCATAAAATGATAAGTCTCGGAATGATACAATGAACGACTCCTTACGTGTTAAATTATAGTTTAACACGACTTGGAAATAATTTTTTCTATACAGATAACGAATTCAAAATTTCAGAAATATCAGTAGAAGGCTTTCCATTTTCAGATATTGTTTGTACTGCTGGTGGATTTTCTAAATAATTTGGAATCTTGTCAGTTATTCTTTTGTCATATTGGCTGATTATTTCATTTTTGTAAAATATTCCAATCGGAATTTTGTCACCCCATTCCAATGATTTTACTAGTGCTTGCGTGAGTTTTTGGTTTAGTTCATTTTCTTCATCATAGTGCACCATTGGATCATAATCAGTTTCATCAAGCTTGTAAATTCTGGGCTTTGTCATTTTTGTTACTTCATCTATACCAGCATACCAGTCCCTTGTGTTAATGTCATTATACGTAGGACATGGCTGTAAAACATCAATAAAGGATAATCCCTTGTGTTTTACGGCTGCAATGATCGTATCTTTGAGATGCCTTACATCATATGCATAGCTACGCGCAACAAAGGTAAAGCCGCTTGCAATTGCAAGGCCTATTGGATTTACGCTATAGTTAGTGTTTGGAGATGGAAGCGATTTTGTTTTCTCTCCTAGTTTTAGAGTCGGAGATGCCTGACCCTTCGTCAATCCGTAAACACCATTATTGAATGTCATGGATGTCATCTGCTGAGTTCTTCTGAGAGCAGCTACAAAGTGTCCCGCAGCCA
>JBJTCW010000042.1:0-9775 GCA_046092065.1 Candidatus Nitrosotenuis sp.
GACGTAAAGGGCCAAAGTTGTCATTTATTGAACCGCAGACAAATTTTGCAGTATACACAATGTCTTGTACTGGTTTTGTGCTTTGCGCATTTGCAAAACCAACAGAACCAATCAACAACATAAACATGATTGCAAAAATTATGGGCTTTTCCAATTCAAGCTGACAAAGAACAGGTCTGCAATATAATGTTAGGGTACAATGAATTTGCTAGTAAATTATAATACATGCAATCAAGAATTGATTCTGATGAGATTTCTGCTTTTGTCATTGGTGTTATTGGTTGCAATAGCTCCGGCATTTGCAGAGCTTTACGAGTCACCCACAGATAAAGGAACTCTACTAGTAAGAGTATCAACGGAACCAGAAAAGCCAGTTGCCGGAGAGCAGGCCAAAGTCAAGATAAGTTTTGTAAATCCTCAGACCAAGGAAATCCAACAACACATCGATTACAAAGTATTGGTGACAAACGGTGATGATGCAATATTTAGATCAAAAGACCTAGAACATACCGGAAATGGCGAGGTCACAATACCAATGGAACTAAAGGCAGGCCAGAACAAAATATCAATTGACATTTTGGGAATTTTTTTCCGAGAGATTCCAACTGAAACTGTTAGCTTTGTCATTACTGCAGAAAATCCAGCTCAAACCAAGTCAGGCTGTCTGATTGCAACTGCAGCATACGGAACAGAGCTTGCACCCCAAGTCCAGTCTCTAAGAGAAATACGAGACAGTGTCTTGTTTGGTACTAATTCAGGCACGACATTCATGGTTGGTTTTAACGAATTTTACTATTCATTCAGTCCAACCATATCAGACTTGGAAAGACAAAGTCCGTTATTCAAAGAAATGGTAAAGACATCAATAACTCCAATGCTGTCTTCATTGTCTATTTTGCAACTTGTCGATATTCATTCGGAATCCCAAATGTTAGGATATGGAGTAAGTATCATACTATTGAATATAGGAATGTACTTTGTCGCGCCAGCAATTGTTATTTTAAAATTATACAAGCAAAAATCGGAATAAGGCTTTTTATTCATCAGATGTAATAAAACATTAATGAAGACAATAGTGCTGGGATCTATTCTGGCGTTGTTTGCCATTATAGCGACGGCTCCTGCATTTGCAGATCATTCCAATGTAGATGTAAGCATTGTATCAGGATCATCCTCACCAGGATGCGAAGAAACCGACGAATGCTATACACCATCAGAAATGACAATAGATGTAGGAAGCGAGGTAACATGGACAAATGACGACAGCGCTTCACATACAGTGACCAGTGGAGATCCAAAGAAAGGTCTGGACGGCGATGGCTTGTTTAACAGCAGATTATTCTATGCCGGAAAATCATTCTCACATAAATTCGACGAAGCAGGAGAATACTCTTACTTTTGCCAAGTCCACACATGGATGAAGGGCACAGTAATTGTTCAGGCAGCCCACACTGATGAACATTCAGTGCCAGATGCAATGGTGATGACCCAAGACGGCTCCATGATGGCTCACATCAGTACAGAGACACCAGAACAAGGCAAAGAAGTAATTGTATCCGTAGAGTTTACCGATCCTAATGAAGATCCAGTAGAGCATGTGAATTTTGAAGTCACTGCTACTCAGGACGGCAAGCAAGTTCTATCAGCCATGGGACAACATGCGCACAGCGGAATAACAGAGATGACAACATCTGTTTTAGAGTCTGACCATCCACTGGATGTACAGGTAAAGATTCTAGGAATAGGACTTCCAACGGATGATCCGGCAACATGGACAGGTCCAAAGGGAGAAACTGTATCAGCTAGTGTAGTTCCAGAGTTTGGCCCACTTGCAATGATCATTTTGGCCTCTGCCATAATAGGAACGATTGCGTACAGTGCACGATCTAGAGTAATTCCAAGACTTTAGATTTTCTTATTTTCTTTTTACTAGACTAAACACTGCAAGCATTACACCCGCAGCTCCAATACCTAACGCAAGTATAGCATAGTCAGATTTTCCAGTATTTGCAGAGCCGCCTTGGCTTATCTGAGATACATCTTGTTGTAGTTGTCCCAGTGAGTTCTTTATTTTTGCAATATCTGATGAGCCGCTTACATCTGTTGGTGGAAACGCAATAACATTGATGCTATCTACATCTTCAATTTCTGCTTGTTCGTTGACTATAACTCCATTTAGTGTTCCTTGTACTGATACTGTAAGTGGGCCTGTCTGTGTTGGAATTATCTTTGCATAGTAATGTCCCGGCTTGTCATCAGATAGCACATCAAGTTGCTTTGATACGCTGCCAGAGCTTATTGTAACAGTAAGATCCTTGAGCGCATTTGTGACGCCAGAGCTTACTCCATTTCCCTCGTCTGTTGAAAATTCAAGTGTGATAGCGTTTTGCTGGCCTACCAGTGGAGGCTCGTCTTTCCAACCAACTTCAATGTCATATTGATCAACAGTTATGGTTTTGTGCGCAAATGCTGGAGTTATTGCCGTAGCAAAAATCATCAGAGCTAAAAGCAGAATTGCTTTCATGGTATTGTACAATTAAAGTCAAGTTATTTACTTTGTGAAACTGGTAGAATTATCAAACAGGTAAATTGTTTAAATTAGCAAAATGACCAGTGAATATCAGTTGAAAAAAATTCTAGCTATTGCAGTATTGTTTTTCGTATCAGTAATTCCGTTTGCATCCGCGCATCCATTGATTGAAGATTCCAATCCTAGAGCATCAACCAATGTAAGTGCTGGTATCACACAGATAACAATTCATTATTCAGAGCCAGTAGATCTGAAATTTAGTGAAATCAAGGTTTTAGACAACACTGGTATGCAAGTGGACAACAAGGACACTAGTTACTTGCAGGGAGATGAAAAAGCGCTAATTGTCACCACACCTCCGTTACAAGACGGAGTCTATACAGTAACCACTGCAGTACTATCAAAAATTGACGGACATAGACCACAGTATGCATTTGTGTTTGGAATCGGAAATGTAGAGCTTCCCCCTCCGCCAAAAACAACAATAGAGCAAGAGGTTTACTTTCCAGAAGCGGCTGCCAGATTTCCAGGTTTGGTTGGACAGGTAATTGTTCTTGGTTCGGCAGTATCAATTTTGCTGGTCTGGCGCGGAATCAAAAACAGATCATGGATAAAAGAAGACTCGGACTTTCAGAAATTTTTCCACAGTAAATTTTCCACCATTACCGGGATAGGCCTCTTTGCTGTATTTGCTTCAAACATTTTGATGCTGGTAATCCAGACAATACGCCTCAAGGCATCTGCATCTGACGTTCTTGATACAGACTTTGGAATGATCTGGGAGGTACGAATGGGCATAACGGTAGTGTTGCTTGCGGTGTGGTTTTTGCTTGAGAATAAAACAGCCGCTACTGTCAAGAAGCAGCTTTTGGTGTTAGGCCTCTCATTGGCCTTGATCGGTACTACGACTGCCATAGGCCACGGAGCTGCAAGCGAGCAGGCAGCTGCAATGGCAATCGATTATGCACATAACTTGATTGCTTCAGTGTGGATTGGTGGTGTGATCTTTTTTGGATTCATATTGATTCCAGCGTTTTCAAAGCTAGACAAAACCAAAAAAGAGATTGCAAGTCTTTTGATGATTCCAAGATTTTCTTCCATGATTATTGTATCATTGGGAATAGTACTAATCACAGGACCAACATTGCTTTGGTTCCTGTCTGATGATATTACAATGCTGAGTCAATCATACTATGGCTGGCTGATAATTGGTAAAATTGCAATTGGTACGGCAATGGTTGCACTGGGAGGCTACAACCAATTCAAGATTCAAAAACCTGCAGAAAAATCCCTTGACTCCGCACCAGTACATCAAAGACTCAAAAAATCCCTCAGAATAGAAGCCGTGCTCGGAATTGTATTGCTTGGAGTGGTTGCGTTACTGACAAACACTTCGCTTCCAAGTCAGGCAGAGCAAACAACACAGGCACCAGATGGTTTTAACACATTTGTATTTTCAGAGGATCTCAAGTTTGCAGCGGATGTTTATCCGCTAAAGAGCGGTACAAACAAGATTTCTGTTTCTGTCTATGACTCAAACGGAGATCCAGTGCAAGATGCAGAGCTCAAAATTAAAATTTCAAATCCGCAAAAAAATATCGCACCAATTCAAATCCCACTTGAAAAGACAGGCAACTCTTACCAAGGAGATATCACATTTGGATTTGCGGGAAGCTGGAATGTAGAGATAGACACTAACAGAAAGGACAATCCAAACCAGAGCACAGGCTTTTCTGTTGTCATAAAGCCAAGGCTGGCAGAGCTTAGAACAGACATAACAGAATACACCATACCAGAAAAGGCCGCACCCCTATACCCAGTATATGACGGAAAAGATACAATATGGTTAAGCGATGCATCACAGCCAAGGCTCTGGAAGTTTTCAATATCGCAAAAACAGTTCACTCCCTACAAGTTTGATGGACAGACCACTGTATTTCTAAAATTATACAACGACAAAGTCTGGTTTACAGATACGCCAAATGGAAAAATTGGCTATTTTGACACAAAAACAGAACAATTCCAGATAATACCATTACCAATCAAATCAGTTCCAATTGCATTAGAATTTGACAGTAAAGGAAAACTTTGGGTCGGCTTGGCAGACCAAGACACATTGCTCAGATATGATCCAGATTCCGGCCAGTTTGGACAATACAAGCTACCAACAAGTCCTGCAGGTCCTGCGTTTTTGACACGAGATCAAAACGGAATGATCTGGTTTGTAGAATCCCAGGCAGGCAAAATTGGAGTAATTGATCCAAATACAGCAAAAATACTTGAGTTTGCTCCAAAAGAGCCGCTAAAGGATCCTACATACTTGCTGTTTGACAAGGATGGAACCATACTGGTATCGGATCATGTAGCATTGGATATAGTTAGATTCAACCCGTATTTGGAAACATTCAGTCCAGTAGTCAAAGTCTCTGATCCAAACGCATTGCCGTTTGCGCTTGCACCAGACAAGTTTGAGAATCTATGGATTGCCCAGCATACATCAGACAAGCTAGGCATCTATGATTCACAGAAAAGAGAATTCCAGGAATTGACAATCCCATCGCAGGGAACCTTTGTGCAGTTTTTGACCAATGATAACAATGGTGATATCTGGTTTGTAGAGCAGCGAACAAACAAGCTTGGCCATGTCTCCATATCTGAAAATACCCAGATAGCTCCAATACCAAAAAAGACCTCAGATATCGGATATTTCGAGTTGGTCACACCACTAATCACTGTTGGGATAATTGCAACGTCATTGTTCTTTGTCAAAAGCATTCAGGACAAAAGAAGACTAGATTCTGCATTAGACTAGGCAGTCTTTTGAATTGGTGTTGCCTTGCCTATCACACCGAAATATTTGGCAACTATGGTACCAACCAATATTGCAATAGTAATCATCACTATTGCTCCAGACGGGGCCAGATCAAAGTAATATGATAAGATTATTCCAGATACAACAGAAACAACAGAAATTCCCATTGATATCAGAACAGTATGCTTGAATCCCCTACCGTACATCATGCTAGTTATGTTTGGTATTACAATTAGTGCAGATATTAGCAAAATTCCAACCAATCTCATTGATGTGATTACAGTTACTCCGGCAATCACTACAAAGACATAGTTCAGTCTGTCTACATTTAGTCCACTTACTCGCGCTTGCTCCTCATCAAAGGTAAAATGAAGCAGTTGCTTGCGCAACAACACAATTGATGCAATAACGCCAGAGCTTACTCCAAGAATTAGTACCATGTCATTATTGTTTAGCAACAATATACTTCCAAACAAAAAGCTGAACAAGTCCACCGAAAATCCCCCGGTTGCAGAAATCAGCAACACTCCAATTCCAAACCCAGACACCAATAATACTGCAATTGCTGCATCGCCAGAAATCTTTGTGCTTTTTCGAAGCTTGGTCATGCCAAGTGCACCCAAAATAGATACTGCATATGCAGTCCATAATGGATAGATTCCTGAGAACAATCCAACGGATATTCCGCCAAAAGCCATGTGTGATAATGCATCGCCAAACAAGGAATATCTGCGTAAAACAAGGAATATGCCCATCAAAGAGCAGATTATTGCAATTGCCGAGCCTGCGATGAGGCCTTTTTGCATGAATGCATAGCTGAAAATCTCAAAGGCCATATCAGTGGTGATGCATATGCATCTGCATTGCAGATTCCGTATAGGTTTTGAGTAGATCCTCGTTTGAGAAAAATTCCTCTTTTTGTCCGTGGAAAAATAATTCTCTATTCATGCATGCTACTCTGTTTGCAAGTTTTGCTATTGCTTCCAGATCATGTGATGACCAGACTACGGTTATTTTGTTGTCTTCGTTTATTTTTTTGATAACATTATAGAACTTGGTCTGCGTTTCTACATCTACACCAGTTACTGGCTCATCAAGTATCAGCAAGATTGGATCCTTAACCAGTGCCTTTGCAATGAATACACGTTGTAGTTGTCCGCCGGATATCTCGCCGATTCTTTTGTTGTGGTATGATTCCAGATTTACTGTCTTTAGTGCCTCAATTACCTTGTAATGATCATTGTCCAACTTTTTGTATACTTGGTTCCATGTGTATGCAGCATTCTGCAAAAGTTTTGAGCTCTTTTTGAGCTCTTTTTCAGGTAGTAAGCCCATTGCCACTACTTCAGATACTGTTGCCGGGAAATTTGGCTCAAAGTTGACCTTTTGAGATACATAGCCAATAAGAGGGAGTAATGGATGGTATTTTTTTCCTTCATAGCCAAACATTTTGATCACACCAGAATAGTTCTGCAGGCCCAAGATTGCTCGAAAGAGCGTGGTTTTTCCAGCTCCGTTTGGCCCAACTATTCCCAAGAGATCTCCCGAGTCCACACCAAAGCTTACCTTGTCTATTGCTGTTGCGCCATTATACGATATTGTAACGTTGGATACTTCTAGAGGTTTCATGCGCACTCCAAGGCTACTTTGATGTTGTTTAGGTTGTCGTACATTTTATCTAGATATGATTTTCCAGAGGAAAGCTCGTCCTTTGACAGTCCCTCCAATGGACTCAGTATCATGATTTGCACTCCAACTTCGTCTGCGAGTGTTTGTGCCAGTTTTGGATCAACTAGTTCTTCTGCAAATATTACTTTGATCTGGTTTTGCTTAACATAATCAATTAAATTTTTGAGATCTGTAGTAGTTGGCTCTGATTCAGGAATTATTCCAGACAATGCATGAATTTTGATTCCATATCTTGAACCAAAATAGGAAAATGCGTTATGGAATGGTACTATAGTGTCTTTTTTGCAGCTGGCCAATTCCGTTCTTATTGTATTGTCTAATTCATTCAGCTGATCAGAATACGCATTTGCGTTGTCTTCATAGTACTGAGCATTGTTTGGATCAACTTTGATCAACGAATCTTTGATCATGATAACTTGGTCTTTTGCCAAAACAGGATCAAGCCATATGTGCGGATCAGAGGCAGTTCCCAGATCAACTCCTTGTGACGTCTCAACAAACAACACGTTTGGATACTGATCAATGATTTTTCCAACGTACGGTTCCATTCCGTTATACACAAAGACATCAGACTTGTCCAATACGACCAAGTCTTGTGTACTTGGCTCCCAGTCGTGCGGCTCTATACCAACTGGAGTAAATACGGAAACGTCTGCCTTATCCCTGGCGACATTTTTGGTAAACTCGTATAGAGGATAAAATGAAGCAATAACCTTGATTTTGGAAGCCTGTGGTTGCGGGATCATGGTTTCCTGTCTAGATGGTTCTTTTGATGTTTGAGTGGTTGCCTGTAGACCAACCAATATAGCGATAACTACGATTGCTGCACCAATTGCAACAACTAGAGACTTTCTCATGATTTCTGCAGTCATGAGATTATTAATAAATCTATAAAAAATTAATAATTTTTATGGGTATCCTTATAACAAATTTAATAATCATACCACCATGCCAATTGTCTCAATTTCAGTATCTGACGAGCTTCTAACGGAGCTTGACAGATTACAGAAATCAATGGGCTTTGCAGGAAGATCGGAGACAATACGGGCCGGGATTCGAAGCTTTGTCTCTGAAGAAAAACAAAAAGACGAGATCTCCGGAGACTTACACGCAATATTGCTTGTGGTGCACAATGACGAATTTGATGACATAATTGCAGGAATAAAGCACAACTTTGAGGATCTCATCATAACACACCTACACAGCAAGATTCACGGCAACAAGTGTGTTGAACTATTCATGCTTGATGGGGAAGCTCAAAGAATCAGCGCAATTACGCGGAACTTCAAGATAAACAAGAAAATGGATAATGTAAAGCTGGTAACATTATGAAAAAACTAGCAATTTTATTAGTTGTAGCACTTGTACCAATTAGCTTGGCATACGGCCAAGGCCTTGGACTGGAAACAATAAAGCTAAATGTCAGTGATAAAAAAATTGCAATAACCACGCAGATCATTCCAACAGAGTTCTCAGAGACTGCCCAAAAACAGATAGTCATAACAGTTACAGATTCGATAACTACAAAAAACATTGATGCTGTTTTGCTTGTTTCTTTGAGTCATGATGGAAAGGAGATTTTCAAGGAATATTTTGCCACAACAAATGGAGTCTTGAGAATTGATGCAAATCCAACTGACGATTCTCAAATAAAAATAACAGGTGAACAAGAAAAGATCTACAATGCTTGGCGTTCAGGATCAGAGCCGCTAGAGATATCTGGCCCAATTCTTGATTCAGGCGGATTGTACAGATTTGATGTAGAGATAAAGAGCCTAGATTCCCAGCCGATATCAAATCAAGCCTTTTCCACGTATGTCACTGCAATAACAGACCACCAGTTCTCCCAACCAGACAAGGAAGGAAAAGACACCAAGTTTGGCATAAAATCATACTATGACCGAATTTCCAATTTCCAATATTCTCCAGAGGCAAACACCATATCATTTGATATGCCGTTTGACTGGAGCGAGCAAAACATTGTAAACACGCAGGTAGTCCATGAAGAGGTTCACTTTTCAAAGGCCTTTACGGACTTTATGGTACCAAGCTATGCAGGAACGGTAAACGGAATAGACCTGTTCAAGTCTGGAACAGTAATTGATGATTATTCCGTGGATGGCCAAAGACTTGTCCACATTATACTATCGCAGGATACAATACGATACCTAAAGCAGACGCAAAAGGCAAGCGGTATTGAAAAACCACAAGACATGAAGTTTGTCCTAAAGGTTGGAAATGAGATAAAATTCCCAATTAGTACACAGACAAAAGATGGCTCTATACAAGTTGACATGTCGTGGGATCCAATTACAATAGAGCCGGGCAAAAATACCAAGTTCATCTATACATTCCGTGATGGAAAAACCGGCGAGCTAATCCGCAATACATCATATGACTTCGTACTGGTACAAAACGGAAAGGAACTATACAAAAAATCCGCAAATGCCCAGATAGGCGGAGACTATGTTGATTATACATTCACAGAATCACAGAAAGGCCAGACCACCATACAATTCAATAATTTGCGCGGCGCTGGACAAGAAACAGAATTTACTATAACGGTTGTGCCAGAGTTCGGCCCACTCGTAATTCTGGTCCTAGGTTCGGCTGTTGCAGCTGTTATGATGTTTAGAAGATCAGTGCTTTTCCAGTAGCTTTTTTGTGTTGGTTGGATCTAGGTTCATCAGCATTCTTAGCTTCAGTCCGATGAAGCTAGCTAAATCCACCTGGCAGGTAAAGGC
>JBJTCW010000043.1:0-5104 GCA_046092065.1 Candidatus Nitrosotenuis sp.
AGCTTAATCGATAAGTTCAGTCCAGCCCTTAACGAAGACTGAGTTTTTGTATAGAGGAACTGGTTGACCTACTGTGAAGTCCATTGGTCTCATCCAGAAGATTGCCTTTGTTGGGCAAACGCCAATGCATGCTCCGTCGGAGATGCATCTTTCTGGGTAAAAGACAAATGCCTTACCTCTTTTCCAGCCTTCGACTGGTTTTACTCTGAGTACATCTGGTCCCAGTGTTGTGCAGATTTCAACGCATAGTGCGCATCCAATGCACATCTGTTCACCAATGTCTGGTAAAATTGCTACTGGCATTTTAATCGAATTTCCTTGCTTTTGGATCTTAATATAATTTCCCCAAAAACCTCGAATTATAACGGCGTTAGACGATCTTTAACGCTGTTATAATTTTTGATCGCAATTACACCAGATCAAGATCTGCAAGCGATAGTGAGGATTTCACAGAATTATCAGGATTTAGTGATACCAAGTTGAGTCTTTCATTTTGTTTTTGTATTGCTAAAAAATTCATCTTTTGAATTTGTACTACCTTCCTTCCAATTCCAGGCAGAACCCAGCCATCTTCTTTGAGCTTTGCAGTGCTTCCAAATACTATAATGGAATCTTGTTTTTGCGCCACAGTAGCTAGCAACACCAGAATGCTATTGATTATTCTGCCAGATTCCTTGTCTTCCATCATTGTACCAAAGAATCCATTCAGAGAATCAATGATTACTAGGTGTCTTTTTGTGGATATTTTGTCCAAGATTTGCGCAAAGTCGTCCTGCCAATTTTCCTTTGGCGTTATAATTTGCAGATTTTCATTTTGTGATAGAATGTTTGCTGCCAGATATCCGCTGTACAGCAAGTCAAAATCGACATAGATTACAGGGATTTCTACTAGCTGGGCCAGCTTGTGAAAAAAATACGTCTTTGTTATTGGATCATCAAATGTTATTGAGGATAAATTTTGCTCAAAGATTGTTTTTTGGATTTTTTCTGCGCTTGCGGATCGTTGGTTTTTATGCAACACAGAACAGTTGGTTTTGAGATATAATAATGATAGATGATGAGCTGGTTGAGAGGTCTTTTTCAAAATCAAACAGAATCTATCTGAATAACGCCTCTTCTTCGCTGATTCCGCTTTCTACTATAAAGGCCATGACAGATTTTACCATGCGATACAACGAGCTTGGACCTGATTCGCAGGACTTGGCATCTCTAGTATCTATGAAATCAAACGAGCTTCGAGGAACAATATCGAAGCTGGTAAATTGTCGGCCAGAAGAGGTGATTTTGACATCCAGTACTACTGAAGGGATTAACAATGTGGCAAATGGCATGTCTTTTTCCAAGGATTCTAACATCATAATTCGCGGAACCACACACGAGCATCATGCAAACTACTATCCCTGGCTAAGACTAGGAAATAGAGTCGAGCTACGCTCTTTGAATCACGATACCAATGGATTCTTTGAGATATCAGAGCTGGAAAAAAAGCTGGACCGAAACACCAAGCTAGTTGCGATTAGTCATGGATTGTACAATACCGGGGCAATTTTGCCTGCAACAGAAGTAGGAAAAGTCCTCAATGAAAAAGGAGTGCCGTTCTTTTTGGACACTGCCCAAACAGTAGGATGCACTGCGGAGTTTGACTTTGCAAGATCAGGGGCAGACTTTGCCGCCTTTAATGGTTACAAGTGGCTTTGCGGCCCAATGGGAATTGGTGTATTCATTTGCAAAAAAGACTCGGCTCCAATGCTGGAACCAATGAACCTAGCTGGAGAATCTGCCATGACATATGATGATACAAAACTGGCATACAAGGACATTCCAGACAAGTTCCAGGGAGGATTTAGAAACTTTGCAGCTATAGTAGGATTGCAGACATCTCTGTCATTTTTGACTGGTATAGGAATTGCAAACATTAGAGAAAAGATAATCTGCCTTGCAAATTTGCTCAGAGAGGAGCTGGCAAAAATTCCAGAAATAACATTGTACGGACCAGAAGATCAGAATAAACGAACTAGCATTGTTTCTTTTACTGTAGGAAAGAAATCTACTCAAGAACTAGTCGATAGATTAGAACGACAAGGAATTGTTCTTGCTGTTCGAGAGATATCTGATCAGAAAATCATGCGTGCATCGCCGCACTTTTTCAATACTGATAAAGAAATTCTAAAACTGGCAGATTTGCTAAAAAAACTATAGTCGTTCTTGTTCTTCTATTACCATCATGGTAAGAGTAGACTGGACTTTGTCTATTTTGCGTATCTTGCTGGTGATTATACTTCGCAGCAAATCAGAGCTTGCAGCCTCGATTTTGACCACAATATCATAGATTCCGTATACTCCTTGGACCTCATACTTGACACCTTTTTCGACTGCGAGTATCTCTTTGAGCTTTGTAACGATTTCTTGGTCTGAACCCAGATCCGAGTTCAACAAAATGAATGCAATAGGCAATGTAGAATGTAATCTGAGTGAGATCTATTTAATATCTTTGATCATCCAAAAATAAAAGTTCCAACCAAGAAAAATTATGAAAGTCTACGATCTGACATTATCTGTTTCTGATATTACTCCGACATTTCCTGGATCTCCTGTTCCGCATTTCATAGAATGGGCCTCACTTGACAAGGATGATTACAATTTAGAGATGATCTTTCTCAGCTCACACACTGGTACACATATCGATGCGCCATATCATTTTGTAAAAAAGGGCAAAAAAATCCACGAGCTAGATCCATCCAGATTTTTACAAAATGCCATTCTAATCAGAATAAAGTGCAGGCCAAACCAATCCATAACAAAATCTGATATCATATCATTTGAGAAAAAACATGGCAAGATTCCAGACGGCGCCAGCGTTATTTTTGCCACTGGCTGGAATGACAATCTATCCAGAAAGGACATGTTTTCTGCAAATCCCGGACTGGCAGAATCAGCTGCAAAATATCTGGTGCAAAAAAAGGCAAATCTTGTAGGAATAGACTCGCCAAGCATTGATCCTGGGAATAACGCAAAATACACAGCACATCATGTTTTGCTCAAAGGAAACGTGCTAATCTTGGAGAATCTGTGCAATTTATCCAAGATAAAATCAAACTTTAACCTAGTTGCGCTACCGTTGAAATTGCAGAACGCTACAGGCTCGCCCGTGCGCGCAATAGCATTCTAGATTACAAACTGGAACCGGCTTTTCTTGTAATTTTTGTCCAGTTGCCCAATTATAGGAATTTTGTGGCCACATACATTGCACTTGTTGTCTTTGTCCAGATTCCATGATGTAATGTCAAATCCGTATCTACCCACTGCTATACCACCACATCCAGGACAGTACGTGTGTTCGTACTTGTGGCCTGGAACATTTCCCAAATACACATACTGTAGGCCTTCCTTTTTTGCAATGGAATAGTGTTTTTCCAGTGTTTCTACTGGAGTAATTGGAAACTCCATCATTTTGTAGTCTGGATGAAACCTCAGAAAATGAATAGGCATTTCTGGGCCAAAATTGTCATAGAGAAATTTTGCGAGCTTTTTTGCATGTTCTAGATTATCACCAATTTCCGGTACAATCAGATCAGTAATTTCAGTATGAATTTTGGTCTTGTCGTGAATTTCTATTAGAGTATCAAAGATTGGCTTTGGGTCTGGAATTCCGACAATTTTTCTTGTAAATTCCGGCTCTGCAGATCCTTTGAAATCAACTGTGATGCAGTCCAAAAATTCTCCCATCATTTTGACAGATTCTGGCGTGTCGTATCCGTTTGAGACAAAAACATTGAACAATCCTTTTTTGTGAGCCTCTATTCCGCAATCGCGCGCAAACTCGATGAAAATAGATGGCTCATTGTACGTATATGCAATTGCCTGCGAGTTTTTGTCTATGGCAAGCTGCGCTACCTGCTTTGGTGAAAGCTCAACTCCTTCTACTTTGCGCCTCTGAGAAATGTCATTGTTCTGGCAAAACCTGCAAAGCCAGTTGCAGCCAGTTGTGGCTATTGAGAAAATTCTACTCCCAGGCATGTAATGCACTACTGGCTTTTTCTCAATTGGATCTACATTTCCCGTGATAACCTTACCATACACGTACAGGTCCAGCTTGCCTCCTTCATTTCCGCGAATTCCACAAAGACCGATCTGTCCCGGCTTTATCTCGCAGTATCTTGCGCATGCAGTACATCGCACTTTGTCCTCTGGCAATTTTTCATACAGGATTGCTTCTTTGTTCAAATTCGCATCATTACGCGATTTTGCAATATAAACAAATCTTAGTGTCTAAATATCGATAAATGCCAAAACCAACAAATGAGCAAACCCGGAAATCTTTGGCGCAAAATTCACGGCAAAATAACAAAACGCCCTACAAACTTTTCATGGCTTTTGGATAATACACTTGCAGGCTCTGGAATGCCAACCACACTAGAAGAGATAAACTGGATTCAAAAACAAGGAGTAAAATCAATTATTACAATGACAGAATATGGCTTGCCGCAAGCTTGGGTTGATGGAATGGAATATCTCCATGTTCCTACTGAAGATTTGACAGCGCCAGACATTGACAAGATAGACTCTACTGTTGATTATATCGCAGAGCGAATCAAAAACAAAGAGCCAGTAATGGTTCATTGTGCAGCTGGGATTGGCAGGACTGGAACAATTTTGGCCAGCTATCTCATAAAATACAAAAAAATGACTGCAAAAGAGGCAATTGAGCTAGTCAGAAAGGAAAGGCCTGGCTCTATCCAGTCAACATCACAAGAAATTGCAGTGTCTACATACGAGAAATTTCTAAAATCAAAGTGATCATATGAATAATGTCGAGCTAGTCAAAAAATTCTATGAATTATTTGGAAAGCGTGACAAGGCATTCTTGGAATTATGCGATGACAACATAGAATGGCGAGTTATGGAAAACATGCCAAATGGCGGAACTCATATTGGCAAAAAGGACGTCTTTGACGGCTATTTTCCAAAATTGTTTGCAAATTATTCAGAATTCCATGTAGAAATCGATGAGCATATAGAAAAAGAAAACCGAGTGATTGTTCTTGGCACCTACAAAATAACATCAAAGTCTGGCAAGAAATTTGGTGCGCCGTTTGTTCATATC